>NZ_JBCAQT010000005.1:0-263690 GCF_038419845.1 Marinimicrobium sp. C2-29 | reverse complement strand
CGGCCACCACCACGTGTACCGGAACAGCGCCAGTCAAGGCGCTACGCGCCATGCCTGGCGCACACATAAAAAAGGGCGCCCCGAAGGGCGCCCTTTTTCCAGGCCGGATCTTACTGAAAGAAGCCGGTTATCACTCGATCGGAATGCTGAAGCCAACAACGAACTTGGCCTGGTCATTCTCGGTGCCGTCGACATCGTCGGCCACAAGACCCAGAGTGAAGCTCAGGTTGTCGTTGTAGGCGTAGCCGATGTCAAAGTGAGCGTAATCAGTGGAATGCACACCGTAGGTGAAAGAGAAGTCACCGGCGGCCACGCCCACCGTGGTGTAGTCGTAATCTTCGTTGCCTTCAACGTCCGCGTAGTGAGTCACGGAGACCGGGCCGTAACCCAGGCCGACAACAACTTCGACCAGATCGCCGGGGCCCGTGGGATCAGCGACCGGCTCTGAAGGGTAGGAGTAGCTCCACAGGCTGACGTCAAAACTGAAATCACCCACGGAATTACCGTAACCCGCGTAGAGGTCATACTCGGTGCCGAGCGCAGCGTCACCAGAGGAGGCCCACATGCCGGCATACAGGCCGTTGGCACTCACGTTGATGTCGCCCCAGACAGCGGGATCGCCGTTGCCCAGGTCAAAACCACGCCAGTAGTACATGTTGGCGGCGCCCACCGAGGCCGAGACTTCGGGTTCGGCATTGGCGTGAGGGGCAACAACAGCCGCAGCCATGGCAGAGACGGCAATAGCGCTGGCCAGGATATTTTGCTTCATGTTCATGAGTTCTTCCTCTAACGTGTTGTCAGTATTTGAGTTTTTACAACCAGTCGACCGGTGGGCCGAAAAGCGTACCCGATTATTGAACAGGTACCGGAGCTTTTGCAGGGACCACGCCAACTTTTAATTATCCTTTAATTTCAAACACTTAAGGGCAGACAACCATCGGATTCCCAAAGCAGCCAATTTTTTATTGCACCAATATAAAGCATGGACACTCCCCTCTGTGCACCACCGTAAGGCAGGGCTTCTATGTTGAATCCCCCGCCGCCCCGACCCACCGTAAAAGCCTTCGCTCCAGCCCCAGATCCAGGTACCCCAACAGTGCCAACAGCACCAGAGCGGCGCCCAGCGCCAGGGAACCGGACACGGCCTCCTGGGCGAGAAAGGCCCCGATCAACAGTGCCAGCACCGGCGTCATCAGGGTAATCAATGACACGGCACTGGGTGTGAGTTTTTTCAGCACGTAATAGAACAGCGTAAAGCCCAGCAGGGAGCCGAAGGTGGCCAGGTACAGGATGCCTGCCAGGGTCTTCGACGACACGGCTTCGGGACGCGCGCCATCAAACCACCACCAACAGAGCAACAGCCCGGGCAAGGCAAACAGCAGAGCGCCAGCGGTCTGCTCCAGTGGCCCCGTGCCCCGATCGAGACGCTTGAGACTCACACTGCTCAGACTGAAAAGCCCGCAGGAGAGCAGAATGCCGCCGATACCGAACGCCGAGCGGGCATCAATCTGCAGCTGATCCCAGAAAATGATCACCAGTCCCGTCAGGGCCACCAGCAGCGCCAGCAGGCGTCGACGGTTGAACGGGTTCTCCCGCAGAATCAGCCAGCTCATCATTCCGGTCACAAAGGGCGACAGGGCGAAAATCACCGCGATCAAACCCGAGGGAATGAACTGCGCGGACCAGTAGACCACCAGCATGTTGGGAAAAATACCGAAGGACGCGGCCGCATAGACTTTCCAGACGCCGGGCTGAACGAACAGGGACCGGCGCATCAGCGCCACCAGAATCAACGCCAGCGCCGAGGCCAGCGACATGCGCGCGGCGACGGCGGTCAGAAACGACACACTGTCACTGCTCCATTGAATGGCGAGCGGGGTGGTGGACCAGATCAGAACCACCAGACCATAGGCCAGATAAACCTGCACGGCGAACTCCTTATGCGTTGCCACTTCCCTGCTGCGGCCCCAAACGAAAAAAGCCGCAGAGGAGGCTGCGGCTTTTTGAAAACGAAAATGGTGTATCGGGTTATTCCATTCCTGTTTTCCGCCGCGCCCACAGACGTGCCAGCACCGCCCAACGCAGGGCGCGCACCGCTACCATCTTGATGACCATCGGCATGAAAAACACAGCTGGAAACCCGTTAAAATCAAATCGAACCCATACCTTAATCGAAGCGGGCAAAAAGCACAACGAGCAACCGGCGGTTTTTTATGTCACCATAAAAACCTGTCAGCAATGACGCCTGATTCATTCAACTTTGACCAGAATTCTATGCAAACCTATCTCGTAGGCGGAGCGGTCCGCGACAAACGCCTGGGCTACCCCTATTCTGAACGCGACTGGGTCGTGGTCGGCGCCCGACCCGAAGAGCTGGAAGCGCAGGGCTTTACCCCGGTGGGCAAGGACTTCCCGGTATTCCTGCATCCGAAAACCCGGGAGGAATACGCACTGGCCCGCACCGAGCGCAAAACGGCGCCCGGCTATACCGGCTTCCAGTTTCACGCCGATCCCGACATCACTCTGGAGGACGACCTGCGACGGCGGGATCTGACCATCAACGCCATGGCCGAAGACGAGCAGGGGCAATTGGTGGATCCGTACGGCGGCGCTCGCGATCTGGAGGACCGGCTCCTGCGCCATGTGTCTCCGGCCTTTTCCGAAGACCCGGTACGTGTGTTGCGCACCGCCCGCTTTGCCGCCCGTTACCATCACCTGGGCTTTCGCATTGCCGATGACACCCTGGCGCTGATGCGTTCGATGGTGGACAACGGCGAAGTGGACCACCTGGTCCCCGAACGGGTCTGGAAGGAAATGGAACGCGCTCTGGGCGAACGCAACCCGGAGGTGTTTATCCGCAGCCTGCGCGACTGTGGCGCCCTGGCCAGAGTGCTGCCGGAGGTGGACGCCCTCTTCGGTGTGCCCCAGACCGCCGAGCATCACCCGGAAATCGACACCGGTGAACACTGCCTGATGGTCATGCAACAGGCCGCGCAACTGAGCGACCAGACGCCGGTCCGGTTTGCGGCGCTGACCCACGATCTGGGTAAGGGTCAGACACCCGAGGACGAGTGGCCCCGGCATATCAACCACGAGCAACGCAGCCTGCCCCTGGTCAAGGCGCTGTGCAAACGCGTGGCCGCGCCCAAGGATTACCGGGCACTGGCGTTGCTGGCGGCGGAATACCACACCCACTGCCACCGCGCCCTGGAGCTCAAGCCCAAAACCCTGCTGAAGGTCCTGAAAGCCTCCGATGCCTTCCGCCGATCCGAGCGGTTTGAACAGTTTCTACTCTGTTGTGAGGCGGACGCCCGGGGCCGCACCGGCTTTGAACAACGCGATTACCCCCAGGCCGACTACCTACGCCAAGCATTAAGGATATGCCAGAGCATCGACAACCGGGCCATCGCCGAACGCGGCCTGACCGGCAAGGAATTCGGCGAAGCCCTGGAGCGGGAGCGATTGGCTCGGCTGGGTGAATTGCGCGCGGGCACGAACCGCCCGGACTGATCCCAGACCGGTTCACGCCCGTAACAGACAACTTCGTCCATCCATTGACTGACACGAGAACCGATCATGACTCAGGAAACCCCCGTTGCACTGCTGACCGGCGCCGCCCGCCGGATCGGAGCGCAAACTGCACGCACTCTGCACAACGCCGGTTTCAACATCGTCATCCATTACCGCTCTTCCTCCGAAGACGCCAACCAGTTGGTGGAGGAGCTCAATCAGATCCGGCCCGATTCCGCTATCGCCGCCCAGGCCGACCTGAACCGGCTCGACGACATTGACCAACTCGCGGAACAGGCGCTCAAGCCCTGGGGCCGACTGGATGCTCTGGTCAACAACGCCTCGAGTTTTTACCCGACCCCGGTGGGGGACGCCGATGAAGCCCAGTGGGATGATCTGCTCAACAGCAACCTCAAAGCGCCCTTTTTTCTCGCCCAGGCGCTGGCCGAGCCCTTGCGTAAAAACCGTGGAGTGATCATCAATATGGCCGACGTGCACGCCGAGCGGCCGCTGAAAAACCACCCCATTTATTGCGCTGCCAAGGCGGGCAACGTGATGCTGACCAGGTCGCTGGCGCGCGAGCTGGCACCGGAGATCAGAGTCAACGGCATCGCCCCGGGCGCCATCCTCTGGCCCGAGCAGGAAGCCTCTCTGGACGATGAGGGCAAACAGAAGATTCTGGATCGCGTTCCTCTTGGTCGCCCCGGCGGCCCCGAAGATATCGCCGAAACCATTCTGTTTTTAATTAAAAAAGCGCCTTATATAACCGGACAGATTATTGCGGTGGATGGCGGCCGAAGCGTGAGCTAGCGCTTGGTAATTTGTCTGCCGCCAACGCTGAATATTCCCTTTTTCTTTGCGCTAGATCAATTGAAAACGGCGGTTATGCCCCCACAATTAGAAGTGAACAGAGATTGGCTCTGGAGATTCAAAGGAGGTGTTAATTATGAACCTGTTACCACGCAACACTTCACTGTTTGATTTCGACAATCTGTTTGACAACTTCTTGGCACCGACAACGACGCAAAACCAGGGGGACGTTCCCTTCGCTCCGCGAGTGGATGTCTCCGAGAAAAAAGACCGGTATGAGATCAGTGCCGAGTTACCCGGAGTCGACAAGAAAGACATCGACGTCACTCTGGATAACGGCATCCTGACCATCAGCGCCGAGTCCCGTTACGAAGACAAGGAGGAAAAAGAAGGTCGGGTGATTCGCCAGGAGCGTCGCTACGGCAAGTTTGTCCGCAGCTTCAACCTGGGAACCGACGTCAAGGACCAAGACATCAAAGCGGAGTTCAAAGACGGGCTGCTGAAGTTAAATGTGCCCAGACTGGAAGAGAAGCAGGCGGTGAGCAAGCGGATCGAAATTCACTGATCTCTCAACTCACTGATTCGTTGAACGCTCCCGAAAACGGCCGGCCTCCCGGCCGTTTTTTATGCACGGGAGATCGTTTCTCCGCGCCATTGAAACTCGACCGGCCAGAGTTTTTGCCGGGTTTTGTCGTACGCTTCCCAGAGTTGTCCGTAGGTTTGCCCCAGGCTGGGGTGTTCGGTGTCCGGCGCGATGATCGTCAGCGGCCAGAGGACGAATGCATTTTTGGTGATTTCGTCCCGGGGGATCACCACGCCCGCTTCTTCGCCGACGAAGTCTCCGTAGGTCAGGATGTCGATGTCCAGGGTACGCGAGCTGAATTTGGGGCCTTCGCGCCGGCGGCCGTTGTCGTCTTCGATCTGTTTGAGCTGGTCGGACAGTTCGGCGATGGGCCGCTCGGTGTCGATGCCGACGACTAGGTTGAGAAAGTTACTGCCGTCAAAGCCGACGGCTTCGCTTTCGAACACCGGCGAGATCTGCAATTCTCCGTAGTGTTGTTGCAGGGCGTCCAGTCCGGCACTGATGTGCCGGTACCGGTCAATGTTGCTGCCGAGGCTGAGGTACACCTGGGTCATGCCGGTTTCTCCCCCCGTTCGATGATCAGGCCGACGTCGCGCGCGCCGCGCAGGGCGCCGGGTTTGCTGAGTCTGAGTTTGACCCAGGCGACGCCGAATTCTTCTCTTACGATGGTGGCGACTTCTTCGGCGAGGGCTTCGACGAGTTGGGCGTCGCGTTTTTCGAGGTAGGCGATGAGTCGTTTGGAGACGGCTTTGTAGTTGAGGGCGTATTGGATATCATCGGTTTCGGCGGCCCGGCGGATGTCGGAGGCCATTTCCAGGTCGAGGCTGATGGTCTGGCGCACTTCCCGCTCCCAGTCGTAGATGCCGATGATGGTGTTCACTTGCAGGTCTCTGATGTAGACGATATCCATGCTTGTTCCTCAAACCCTTATGTCGTTTATGGGAGGTTAACAGCGGGCAGGCTTTCCAGGTCCCAGCGGGCGCGGACGGTGACGGCCAGCGGTTCTGACTGGCCGGCGAGCAGGCGCTGGCAGCCGGCGTAGGCGATCATGGCGCCATTGTCGGTGCAGAATTCGTGGCGGGCGTAGTAGACCCGGGCGTTGATTTTGGCGAGGCTGGTTTCCAGCTCTTCGCGCAACCGCTTGTTGGCCGAGACGCCGCCGGCGATGATCAGGGTTTTCTGGCCGGTCTGTTCCAGTGCGCGCCGGCATTTGATTGCCAGGGTGCTGACCACCGCTTCCTGGAAGGCGTGGGCGATGTCGGCGCAGGTCTGTTCGCCGGGCAGGCCGTCTTCCTGGGCGTGGTCGGCCACGGTGTTCAGGGTATAGGTTTTCAGGCCGCTGAAGCTGAAGTCCAGACCGGGGCGGTCGACCATGGGGCGCGGGAATTTGAACCGGCCGGGCTCTCCCTTTTCGGCGAGCCGGGCGATTTCGGGGCCGCCGGGGTAGTCCAGGTCGAGCATTTTGGCGGCTTTGTCGAAGGCTTCGCCCGCTGCGTCGTCCAGGGATTCGCCCAGCATCTGGTATTGGCCGATGCCTTCCACTTTGACCAGCTGGGTGTGGCCGCCCGAGACCAGTAGCGCCACGAAGGGAAAGCCGGGCGGGTCGGCTTCGAGCATGGGGGCCAGCAGGTGGCCTTCCATGTGATGCACGGCCAGCGCCGGCACGCCCCAGCCGTAGGCCAGGGCCCGGCCGACCGAGGCGCCCACAATGAGGGCCCCGATCAGGCCCGGGCCGGCGGTGTAGGCGATGGCGTCTATGTCCTCGCGGCTGGTGCCAGTCTCGGTCATGACCTGGCGCACCAGCGGCAGCAGTTTGCGCACATGGTCGCGCGAGGCCAGCTCGGGCACTACCCCGCCGTATTCGGCGTGGACCTGGACCTGGCTGTAGAGGGTGTGCCCCAGCAGCCCCTGTTCGCTGTCGTACAGGGCGATGCCGGTCTCATCGCAGGATGTTTCGATACCCAATACACGCATGCACTCACCCGAAAGACGCTCTAAAATGAAAGTGCGCGTATGATATAGTTCTCTGCTCTCAAGAACCAGTTGCAGCGAACTGCAGAAGTGGTTAGAATCCACGCCCCTCGGATCCCGGAGCCCAATGAGAGCCTCCGGGGCGAATTAATTGAGTAAAGGTAACCGCATGCCTTCAGTAAAGATTAAAGACAACGAGCCGTTTGACGTCGCGCTGCGCCGCTTTAAGCGCTCTTGTGAAAAAGCCGGCATTTTGTCCGAAGTTCGCAGCCGTGAAGCTTATGAGAAGCCCACAGCCGTGCGTAAGCGCAAGGCTGCTGCGGCGGTGAAGCGTCACGCCAAGAAGGTCCAGCGCGAAAACCGCAAGTTCCAGCGTCTGTATTAAGCAGACCGGAACCGGGCCTACCTAGTGGGCCTCAAGAGAGCCTTTAGCGGGCTACAAGAGCCCTCCCCAGGCGTTGCGCCGGGTTTGAGGGCTCCTATGCGATTGAGCACTGACCAGAATCACATGACAGGAAGACGCTGATGCCCGCCTCAGAGCTGCAGAAACGCATCAACGACACCCTCAAGACCGCTATGCGCGCCCGTGAAAAGGCGCGCGTGGCGGTTTTGCGTCTGGTGACGTCCGAATTCAAGCGCATTGAAGTGGACGAGCGCATCGAACTCGATGACGCCCGGGTGCTCGCGGTGCTCGACAAAATGGTCAAGCAACGGCGCGACTCGGAACAGCAGTACCGGGAGGCCGGGCGCGATGATCTGGCCGACCAGGAACGCTTCGAGATCGACACCATCCAGGAGTTTCTGCCGCAGCCGCTGAGCGACGCCGAGCTGGACCAGCTCGTGGCCGACGCCATTGCCCAGACGGGCGCCAGCAGCATGAAAGAAATGGGCGCGGTGATGGGCGTCCTCAAACCCCAGGTTCAGGGTCGGGCCGACATGGCCGACGTCAGCAAGCGCTTGAAGGCGAAGCTGGGCTGACGACGGGCGATGCCGTCGAAGCCCCTTACCCGCTACAATAAGGCGCTATGGCCGGATTGATTCCACAAAGCTTTATCGACGAGCTCCTCGACCGGGTTGATCTGGTGGAGGTGGTGGACCACCGCGTCAAGCTGAAAAAGACCGGCAAGAACTACAGCGCCTGCTGCCCCTTTCACGACGAAAAAACGCCCTCGTTCACCGTCAGCCCCGATAAGCAGTTCTACTACTGCTTCGGCTGCGGCGCCACCGGCAATGCCGTGGGTTTTCTCATGGATTACGAGCGGCTGGGGTTCCCCGAAGCGGTGGAGCAGCTGGCTCACCTCCAGGGCCTGGAAGTGCCCAAGGAGGAACAGACGCCGGCCCAGCAAAAACGGGCCGAAGCGCGCAAGAGCATCTACAGCCTGCTGGAACAGGCCGACCGTTACTATCGCCTGCAGTTGCGCCAGCACCCGAGGCGCGAGGAAGCCGTGCGCTACCTCAAGCACCGCGGGCTGGACGGCCATATTGCCCGGGATTACGGCATCGGTTTTGCGCCCCCCGGCTGGGACAACCTGCTCCGCACCCTGGGGACCGGCGAGGAAGAGCGCCAGCTGTTGACCGAAGGCGGCATGCTCATCCACCAGCCGGAACAGAACAAGCGCTACGACCGCTTCCGCCACCGGATCATGTTCCCCATCCACGACCTGCGCGGCCGGGTGATCGGTTTTGGCGGACGGGTCCTGGGGGACGACAAACCCAAATACCTGAACTCACCGGAAACTCCGGTGTTTCACAAGGGCCGGGAGCTCTACGGTCTGTACGAGGCCAGGCAAGCCCATCGCGACCTGCCCCGCCTGCTGGTGGTAGAAGGTTATATGGACGTGGTAGCGCTGGCTCAGTTCGGCATCCGCTACGGCGTGGCCACGCTGGGCACCGCCTGCGGCGAGGAGCATCTGGCTCTGGCCTTCAAGCACACCCGGGAAGTGGTGTTCTGCTTTGATGGCGACCAGGCCGGACGGACCGCCGCCGAGCGGGCCCTGGCCGCCGCCCTGCCGGTGATGGAAGACGGCCGGCAGGTCAAGTTTCTGTTTCTGCCCCAGGGTGAGGACCCGGACACTCTGGTGCGTCAGGTCGGCGCGGAGAAATTCAGCCACATGGTCGATATGGCCGTGCCGCTGGAAGACTACCTGTTTGACGCCCTTTGCAAGGACCTCAACCCCCGCACCATGGAGGGCCGCGCCCTGCTGAGCAAGCGCGCCGCACCGCTGCTGGATCAGTTACCGCGCGGTGTCTTTCGGGAGTTGATGTTCGATAACCTCGCCACCCGCACCGGCCTGAATCGCGACACGCTGATGGAGCTGGTCAGCGAACCGGTGGTGTTGGCGCCCCAGCCGGGAGAGGCGGGAGCAGCGCAAGAGTCCAGGGACTCAAGAGGCCCGAAAGAGACCGGGGAAGCAGCCGAGCGCCGAGCGCCAGGGGGATCCGGCGCTTCCGGTCGGGAAAACGAACAGCAAGACAGCGGGCATTTCGACCCCAACGTGCCGCCGCCCGATTACGAAGAGCCGCCCCCGGAGGCCTACGCCCCGCAGGAGAGCGACACCCGGGCAGAGCCGTCCCGGTCGGCCACTCCGGGGGCGGGCAAACGCTACCTGATGCCGCCGGCGCGCAAGGCCATCGGCCTGCTGCTGGCCAATCCGGCGATCGGCGCCGAAGAGGCGCCCGATTTCTGGCTGGAACAGAGTGAACCGGAGCTGCAGACGCTGGGGGAGCTGCTAAAGTTGGTACGTGAACGCCCGCATTACCAGCTGGCTCACATTATCGGCTACTGGCGCGGAGCACACGGCGCGCGGGAGGCCGAGCAGCTGGCCGCGATTGCGGGGCAGGATCTGCTGGTGGCCGCCGGCGCCCTGGGCGCCGCCCGGGCCGCCAAGCCCTCCCGGGCCGATTACGACAGTCTGACCGCCTTCCGGGACTGCCTGGGAAGCATCCACCGGCAGCTCGCCGACCAGCGCCGGGCCATCTCGCTGGCCAAGCTGAAAAGCGCCGATTTCAGCCAGCTGAGCAAAGAGGAGCGCAACGCCCTGGTCAAGGCGACACTGGCGGACCGAACCGCCCAATAAACCACAAATTCTCTCAGAGTTAAATGGGAATAGCGCACTCCGGGCATTGAATTTATAGAATCAGGCCCAACATATGCGATATAATCCCGCGCTTTGCATTTCTTCCACACCTATGGATCGACAGGGTTCCGAATGGCTGACAACGCTCAACAGCAACAATCTCGCATTAAAGAGTTAATCGCCCGCGGTAAAGAGCAGGGCTACTTGACCTATGCCGAGGTTAACGACCATCTGCCGGAGGACATTTCTGATCCGGATCAGGTGGAAGACATCATCCAGATGATCAACGACATGGGCATCCGTGTCTATGAGATCGCTCCGGATGCCGACACCCTGCTCATGACCGACGGCGACGCCTCGGCCGACGAAATCGCCGCCGCCGAAGCCGCCGCCGCGCTCGCCGCTGTGGAGACCGAAGCCGGTCGCACCACCGACCCGGTGCGCATGTACATGCGCGAGATGGGTACCGTGGAGCTGCTCACCCGCGAGGGCGAGATCGCCATTGCCAAGCGCATTGAAGAAGGCGTACGCGAGCTGATGTCCGCCCTGGCCTGCTGGCCCGGCGCACCCGAGAAAATCCTCAATGAATACCAGCTGGTCGAGCAGGAAGAGCGTCGCCTGGCCGATGTGATCATCGGCTGGCTCGACCCCGCCGACGAGATCCCCTCGGTGACCGCCACCACGCCCGCCGCCACCCAGGCAGCCAAAAAGGAGAAAGAGGAAAAAAAGGACGACGATGACAACGGCGAGCCGGAAGAAGAGGAAACCACTTCGGGTGTAGACCCCGAAGAGGCCAAGGCGCGCTTCGGGCAGTTGGCCAAGCAGTTGACCAAAACCGAAAAGACCATTGCCAAGCACGGCCGCGAAAGCGAGAAGGCTCAGAAAGAGCTGGTCGAGCTGGGCGAGCTGTTCAAGTTCTTCAAGCTGCCCCCGCGTCAGTTCGAGCCCCTCTACACCTCGGCGCGCCTGATTCTCGACCGGGTGCGGCGCGAAGAGCGCGCGATCATGCGCATGTGTGTGCGTGAGTCGCGTATGCCGCGCAAGACGTTTGTGCGCGAGTTCCCCGGCAACGAGACCAATGAAGACTGGATCCCGGGCGTCATCAAGAAAAAGCGCGACTACTCCGACGCTCTCAAATCGGTCGAAGAGGAAGTAACCCGTGCCCAGCGCAAACTGGCCCAGCTCGAAGAAGAGAGCGGCCTGAGCCTGGCGCAGATCAAGGAAATCAATCGCCGCATGTCCATCGGCGAAGCCCGCGCACGTCGCGCCAAGAAAGAGATGGTCGAGGCCAACCTGCGCCTGGTAATCTCCATTGCCAAAAAGTACACCAACCGCGGTTTGCAGTTCCTGGACCTGATCCAGGAGGGCAACATCGGCCTGATGAAGGCCGTGGACAAGTTCGAGTACCGCCGCGGCTACAAGTTCTCCACCTACGCCACCTGGTGGATCCGCCAGGCCATTACCCGCTCCATTGCCGACCAGGCGCGCACCATCCGGATTCCGGTGCACATGATAGAGACCATCAACAAGCTCAACCGGGTCTCGCGTCAGATGCTCCAGGAAATGGGCCGTGAGCCCACGCCGGAAGAGCTGGGCGAGCGGATGGAAATGCCGGAAGACAAGGTACGCAAGGTGCTCAAGATCGCCAAGGAGCCGATCTCCATGGAGACGCCCATCGGCGACGACGAGGACTCGCACCTGGGCGACTTCATCGAAGACAACACCATCATCTCGCCCGTGGATTCGGCCACCACCGAGGGCCTGACCGAAGCCACCCGCGAGGTTCTGGCCGGACTCACCGCGCGTGAGGCCAAGGTACTGCGCATGCGTTTTGGCATCGACATGAATACCGACCATACGCTGGAAGAAGTGGGCAAGCAGTTTGACGTGACCCGCGAGCGGATCCGGCAGATCGAGGCCAAGGCCCTGCGCAAGTTGCGTCACCCCTCCCGTTCAGACCATTTGCGTAGCTTCCTGGACGAGTAAGCTTCCTGGACGAATGCCACAAGGGTAGCGCTTGCGAGTTCAAAACAGGTTGACCCTCGGCGGAACCGCGCCGATGGTCGACCCATCGTAACGCCAACACCGTCAAGGAATCAGAATAATGACCAGCAAACTGGAAACCAAAACCTTCATCTGGCTGCTCCTGCTGGTTTCCCTGGCCTTTCTCTGGGTATTGAAGCCCTTTTTCGGGCCCATCTTCTGGGCCTGCGCTGTCGCCATCATCTTCGCCCCCATCCAGCAACGGCTGCTGCCCCGGCTCAAGCACCGGCGCAATGTCGCCGCACTGGCCACCCTGGGCATCAGCATCGTCATCGTGGTCATCCCGGTCATTTTTGTCGCCACCTCGGTCATCTCCCAGGGGGTGAATCTCTACGAGAAACTCGACACGGGCGACATCGATCTGGAAAAAATCGTGACCCAGGTCAGCACCCGCTTCCCTTTTGCTCAAGACATGCTGGTCAAATACGACGTCAAGCTCGATGACCTTCAGGACCGGGTAACCAGGGGGGCCATGGCCACCGGCAAATTTCTGGCCGAGCGCAGCGTCAACATCGGCCAGAACGCCTTTCAGTTCATCCTGAATCTTGGTGTGATGATCTACCTCACGTTCTTTTTGCTCAGAGACGGGCAGCGTATGGTTGAAGTTCTCAAGCAGGCACTCCCGCTGGGCGAGGAGCGCGAAGGCCTGCTGTTCGGCAAGTTCGCGGAAGTGACCCGGGCCACCGTCAAAGGCAATATCGTGATCGCCGTGATCCAGGGCACCCTGGGCGGCATCATTTTCTGGTTTCTCGGCATTCCCGCCCCCGTTCTCTGGGGTGTGGTAATGGCGGTGGTCTCCCTGATCCCCGCCATTGGCGCCGCCCTTATATGGGCGCCCGTCGCCATCTACCTGTTCGCCATTTCCAACTATGTGGATGGTATTATTCTCACTCTCTTCGGAGCAGTGGTCATCGGCCTGGTGGACAATATCCTGCGCCCGATCCTGGTGGGCCGGGACACCAAACTGCCCGACTATGTGGTGCTGCTGTCCACCCTCGGCGGCATTGCCCTGGTGGGCGTCAACGGCTTTGTCATCGGGCCGCTGATTGCCGCCCTGTTCATGGCGTTCTGGGGCATTTTCATTCGGGAGTTCAACCACGAGGACCCCGTCGCTCCGCACGTTTAATGATTCAGCACCGCATCTCTGAATAGCGTCAACGGTAACACCTGTCAATCAGCCGGCCCCGATCAGGGGCCGGCCCTCCATCATTAGGTAACATCTTTTATGTGGTTTAAAAATCTCCGCCTGTTCCAGCTGACCGAACCCTTCACCACCTCCGCCGAAGCACTGGGCGACGCCCTGGCGGGCAAGCCGTTCCAGCCCTGCGGCAGTCAGGATCTGGTGCGCAGCGGGTGGGTTCCGCCCGCCGGCAGTGACAGCACCGACTATGTGCACGTCAACGGCAATTACCTGATGATCTGCGCCAAGCGCCAGGAGAAGCTGTTGCCCGGCGCCGTGGTCAATGAGCACCTGGAAGAGAAAGTGTCCCAGATCAAAAACGACGAAGGCCGCCCGGTCGGTCGCAAGGAGCGCCAGACCCTCAAAGACGAAATCATCTTTGACCTGCTGCCCCGCGCCTTCAGCAAATCCTCCCGGGATTACGCCTACATCGCCCTCAACGAGCGCCTGATCCTCGTCAACAGCTCATCAGCCAAGCGGGCGGAGGATCTGTTGAGCGAGCTGCGCGAAGCGCTGGGCAGCCTCAAGGCCATACCGCTGACACCCCAGCAGGCGCCCGCCCAACTGATGACTCACTGGCTGCGTGGCGAGCCCCTGCCCCCCGATTTCGAGCTGGGCGAGGAGTGCGAACTGCAAGCGGGCAAAGACAGCCGGGTGGTGCGCTGCAAGAATCTGGATCTGAGCGCGCCCGAGGTGGCGAGCCACCTGGAAGCGGGCATGTTCGCCAGCAAGCTGGCGCTCACCTGGAAAGAAGCGATTCACTTCGTGCTGGATGACCAGTTCGCGGTGAAGCGACTGAAGTTTGAAGACAAGCTGCAGGAGCAGGCCGAGGATCGAAACCCTGAGAGTGCCGCCGAGGCGTTTGATGCCGATTTTGCGATCATGAGCCTGGAGCTGGCCGCCCTGGTCGGCGCTCTGATCAAGGCCTTTGGCGGAACCGCTGAGCCGGAGCCTTCGGTGTAAATTGGGCCGCGTTGCGGCGACACGTTGCGGCGGATGCGCTTGACGCTTATCCGCCCTACGGGTCCTGCCGTGGTATACGTAGGGCGGATAAGCGTCAAGCGCATCCGCCAGAACAACTGTGCGTAACGCAACTACAACCGCCGGACCAGGATTTCCACGTCGGAGCCGCTGACCCGGGCCTCGCCGCCCAATTGCCAGCCACGCTTTTTGTAGAATACCTGCCGGTTGTCGGTAAACAACCACAGTTCAGTCTCGCCCTGCTCCCGGGCGTATCGGCACGCCCTGTCCACCAATAGGCTCCCCAGCCCCCGACGCCGTGCGTCCGCACGCACATAAAGGTTGCTCAGCCAGACCCGGTCAGAGCCGCCCGCGCTCGCCTGGTAGCGCACCAGACTGACACAGCCGAGCGGCTCCGGGCCCTTGCGGGCCAGCAGCGTGACGGGGATGGGGAAAGAGTCGAGGTGAGCGCGCAGCTGCTCGGTGCGGCGCGCCAGAGAGGAGCGGATGCCCCGCCTCCGGCACTCATCGTGGTGCCAGCCGGCCACCACCGAGAGCTGCGTCTCAGTGGTGGCTACGGTGAGCGGCTCCACGACCAGACGTGGAATTTGCGTTGGCTCGATCACCGGCCGGGTCGGTTACTGCCCCGAGGCCAACAGTGAATCCACGACACCCACGGCTTCGCCGTGCGCCTGCTTGTCGGCATGGTAGCTGGAGCGCACCAGCGGGCCGCAGGCGGCGTGCTTGAAGCCCAGCTCGTGGGCAAGCTTGGTGTACTCGGCGAACTCATCCGGGTGAACGTAGCGGTCCACGGGCAGGTGATCGCGCGAGGGCTGCAGGTACTGGCCGATGGTGAGCATGTCGATATCGTGCTCGCGCATATCGCGCAGAACCTCGAGAATCTCTTCCTTGGTTTCACCCAGACCGACCATCAGGCCGGATTTGGTGAGCACATCGGGACGCCGCTTTTTGTACTCTTTGAGCAGTTCCAGCGACCACTTGTAGTTGGCGCCGGGGCGGGCCTGGCGGTACAGACGCGGCACGGTTTCCAGGTTGTGGTTGAACACATCCGGTGCCTCGGCCTCGAGCACATCCAGCGCGGCTTTCATTCGCCCGCGAAAATCCGGAGTGAGTACTTCCACCTGCAGGTTGGGGCTCTGGATCCGCGCTTCGCGAATACAGTCGGCAAAGTGCTGGGCACCGCCATCGCGCAGATCGTCCCGGTCGACCGAGGTGATCACCACGTACTTGAGGCCCATTTCAGCGATGGCGCCAGCCAGATGCCGGGGCTCTTCCGGATCGAGGGGGTTGGGCTTGCCGTGGCCCACATCGCAGAACGGGCAGCGGCGGGTGCAGATCTCGCCCATGATCATGAAGGTGGCCGTGCCACCACTGAAACACTCGCCCAGGTTGGGGCAGTTGGCCTCCTCGCACACCGAAGAGAGGTTGTTCTTGCGCAGAATCTTCTTGATCCGGTCCACTTCGGGGGAAGCCGGAACCCGCACGCGGATCCAGTCCGGCTTGCGCGGCATCTCGTCGGAGGCGATCACTTTCACCGGAATCCGCTCTACCTTGTCGGCATCGCGCAACTTCTCACCCTGACGCAGGCGACGGGTGCGTTTGACAGGCTGTAAATCGGGCGTTTCGGTCATTGGGACTCTCTTGATGTCTGATGCTTGATCTCGGGCTTGCCTGATGTCTCTCTTGAGATCCAAGCGTGAAGTCTGAGCTCGGGCTTGATCAACCCGGTATTGTACACGAATAGCCTATTTTCTGAACAAAATGGGCCACCAGTCGCTCCTTCAACTCGCCCATATCGGGCGGTTCGGGCAGTCGATCGGCCATCTGCACCATGGCCAGACCCTCGTAACCGCAGGGGTTGATGCGGCCAAAGGGTTCCAGATCCATGGCCACGTTCAACGCCAGCCCGTGAAAACTGCAGCCCCGGCGCACGCGCAGCCCCAGCGAGGCAATTTTGGCGCCCTCGACATAAACGCCGGGGGCGTCAGGGCGGGCGTAGGCCTCGATCCCATAGCTCGCCAGGAGTGATACGAGCGTTTGCTCCAGAGCGGTCACCAGGTCGCGCACCCCCATTTTCAGACGGCGCAGATCCAGCAGCGGGTAAGCCACCAGCTGGCCCGGCCCGTGGTAGGTCACCTGGCCGCCCCGGTCGGTCTGCACCACCGGGATCTCGCCGGGCCCCAGCAGGTGTTCGGGTTTGCCCGCCTGGCCCTGGGTGAAAACCGGGGGGTGCTCCACCAGCCAGATCTCATCCGGCGTATCGGGTCCCCGGGTGTCGGTGAAGGTGCGCATACGCTCCCACACCGGGCCATAGTCCTCCCGACCCAGGTCCAGACGATGCAGGGCCAGCGACTCGGGCATCACAGCGCTGGAGCCGGTCACTACATCACCATTTTGGTCAGTTTGCTTTGGATGAGATCTTCATGAATGGCCTTCAGCTGGCTCTCGCCCTCGGCGGTAATCCACACCGTGAGCGACTGGTAGCGGCCGTTGCGGCTGTCGCGGACCGTCATGCGGGCCTGATCAAAACCCGGAGCGTGCTGCTCCATGACCTCGATCACCAGCTCATGCAGCCCTGGCCCGGCGTCGCCCAGTATCTTGATGGGGTAGTCCGGGCAGGGAAATTCGATTTTGGGGGGCTCTTGGGATTCGGACATATCGGACATGGCCACCAGATCATGGGTTTAGGCGCGCCCAGTATAACAGCAGAAGGAGGGCTCTGCCCTCCTTCCACGACGGAGTACCTACAGGATCAGCTGAAGATCTTGGCGAAGAACAGCTTGATGTTGTCGATCAGACGGGCAAAAAAGCCGGCCTCTTCCACCGCCTGCTTGGCCACCAGGGGCACGTCGACCAGACGCTCGCCGTCCAGATCAATGGTCAGGTTGCCCAGCTCCTGTCCCTGCTCGATCGGTGCCTTGATGATTTCATCGATATGCATCTGGGCATCGAGGTTATCCAGCGCCCCACGCGGGATGGTCAAACGGATCTCCTCGGAGATGGTCAACGTCACCTGATCGTCGCGACCGGCCCAGACGCGGCTGGTCTGCAGCTCGTCCCCGGCGGCGTAGACCGGTTGGGTCTGGAAATAGCGGAAACCGTAGGCCAGCAGCTTCTGGGTTTCGGCGGCCCGGGCGTTCTCGCTATCGGTGCCCATCACCACCGAGATCAGGCGCATATCCCGACGCACCGCCGAGGCCACCAGGCAGTAGCCCGCCTCTTCCGTATGACCGGTTTTCAGGCCGTCTACGGTATCGTCACGGAACAACAGGCGGTTGCGGTTGGCCTGGTTGATGCCGTTATAGGAGAAATACTTTTCCTGATACAGGTCGTAGTGCTCGGGGTGATCCTCGATGACCGCTCGCGCCAGAATCGCCATGTCCCGCGCCGTGGTGTAGTGACCTTCGGCGGGCCAGCCGGTGGAGTTCTTGAATTGGGTATTGGTCATGCCCAGTTTGGCGGCCGTCTGGTTCATGACATCGACAAAGCCTTCCTCGCTGCCCGCGACATGCTCGGCCAGGGCGATGCTGGCATCGTTGCCCGACTGGATGATGACGCCGCGCAGCAGGTCCTTCAATCGGACTTCGGTCCCCTCGCGCACAAACATTTTGGAGCCGCCCTTGCGCCAGGCCTTCACGCTGATCGGGACCATATCGTCCTCGCTGATACGGCCCTGCTCAATCTCCTCCGAGACGATGTAACTGGTCATCATCTTGGTCAGACTCGCCGGCGGCAACACCTCGTCCGCGTCGTGCTCGACCAGCACCTTGCCGGTATCCGCATCCATCAACAGGTAAGCCGTCGCGGCCAACTGGGGAGGCGCAGGAATGATGACCTGCTGGGCCTGGACCGCAGCGGTCAGGAAAAACAGTAAACTGGCGGCAAGGATATTTTTCATAGACATTTGGGAAATCACTCTGGTGAATCAGCTCCATAGATTGAGGCGGTCAATGGTACCACTACTGGTGGACAATATGGGTTTGCTCTATGTCATTTTTGCGCAGCTGTTCGCGTACCGAACGCACATCCTGATTGGTCTCCAGGGGCCCGATCCGGACCCGGTGCAGCACCGGGATCTCTCGATTACTGTGAATCACCACCGGCCAGTCCAGCAGGCTGCTCAAACGGATCTGCTGCGCTTCGGCGGCCGCGCGCGAACCAAAGGCCCCGACCTGCAAAAACGCGGACGCATCCGGCTCATCCTTCGCCACCGCATCCTCGGAGTCTGACGTGGACTCTGCATTCTCATCACGCAACGGCACCGGCGCCTGCTCCCCGGGAACAATAATCTCCACTTCAACCTGGGCGGTGCCCTGCCCGGCAAAACCGAGACGCTGGGCCGCCGCATAACTCAGATCGATGATACGGCGATCGTGAAACGGACCCCGATCATTGACCCGCACAATGACCTGACGCTCGTTTTCCAGGTTGGTGACCCGGACGTAACAGGGAATCGGCAGCGTCTTGTGGGCGGCGGTCATGGCGTACATATCGTAGGTTTCGCCATTGGAGGTTTTGCGGCCGTGAAATTTCTGCCCGTACCAGGACGCAATCCCCTGCTCCCGGTAGCCGGTTTCGTCTTCCATCAGCTCGTAGGTTTTACCCAGTACTGTGTAGGGGCTGCGGTTGCCGGCGGAAGTTCTGACTTCATGCCGGGGTTCGGCATCCGGCACGCCGGACAGATCCACCGGCTTGTCCGGGCCCCGGTCCTGCTCCTCCCCGATCTTTACCCCGAGCGGGGCGCAACCGACCAGCGTGAACAGCACCAGGGTGGAGACAAAAAAACCGATCCGTTTCACTGACTGTTCTCCCAGGCGGCTTTTATCGCCAGACTCAATTGATAGGAGGCCATAGCGTACAGATGGCTCCGGTTATAACGGGTAATCACGTAAAAATTGTGCAGTGCCAACCAGTATTCATCACCGTGCACACCCTCCAGGTGCAGCCCCTGGGTCGGCAGAGTGCCCGCCAGCGGAAAAATCGGCGTCAGACCCCGCTCGCGCCAGTAGGCCACCGTGCGCTCGGGTGGATCGATTTTGTTCCACTCGCTCTCCAGCTCCGGCGACAGCTCTTCGGCGGCGCGGGCGCGCACCACCACCGGCTCACCGGCGCGCCAGCCATGCTCGGCAAAATAGTTGGCCACACTGCCGATGGCATCGACCGGGTTGTTCCAGATATCGGCAAACTCATCGCCATCAAAATCCACGGCGTAGTGGCGATAGCTCGAGGGCATGAACTGCCCCAGCCCCATCGCTCCGGCATAGGACCCCTTAAAATCCAAAGGGTTCTGTTCGTGTTCGCGCATCAGTATCAGGTACTGCTTGAGTTCGCGGCGGAAAAACGCCGAGCGCGGCGGGTAATCAAAGGCCAGAGTGCTCAGTGCATCCAGTACGCGGTACGAGCCGGTCGTGCGGCCGTAATTGGTTTCCACACCGATGATGGCCACGATGATTTCCGCCGGCACGCCCAGCTCCCGCTCGGCCCGGGCCAGCGCGTCGCGGTGCTCGTTCCAGAACTCGACCCCGCGATCAACCCGCAACCGCTGAATGAAAATTGGCCGGTACTCGGCCCAGGTCCGGGTGCGTTCGGCCGGCCGGGCAATGGCCTCAAGAATGGCCTCCTTCTGCTCGGCCTGAGCAAACCAGCGCTGCAGCTTTTCGAGCTCGAAATCGTGCTCCTCGACCATTTCGGCCATGAATACCCGGGCCTCGGGATGCTCCCGGTAATCGGCCCCGGCCGCCGCCGCACACACCAGAGCGGTTGTCGCGAGCGACAGGCTCGCCGCACGCAGAGAAAAAGTCCTGAACAAGATCCACCTCACATTGATGATTGACGCTGAGCGATTGATTCCCAGAGCTAGCGGCCCACTAACGAGAGACCCGCCGACGCTCGGTGGCAATCGACATCAGCAGGCCGAACCCGGCCATCAGGGTCACGATCGCCGTGCCCCCCTGACTCACCAGTGGCAGGGGGACCCCCACCACCGGCAGCATACCGGCGACCATACCGGCGTTGACAAAGACGTAGACAAACAGCGTGAAGGTAATGCTGGCCGCCAACAGCCGGCTGAAGCTGTCCTGGGCCCGCAGCGCAATCAACAGTCCGCGGGCGATAATCAGGCAGTAGAGCGCGAGCAGCACCATGACGCCCAGAAATCCGAACTCTTCGCCCAACACGGCAATAATAAAATCGGTATGCCCCTCGGGCAGAAAATCCAGTTGCGATTGGGTGCCTTCCAGCCACCCTTTGCCCGAATAGCCGCCGGAGCCGATGGCGGTTTTGGACTGGATGATGTTCCAGCCCGAGCCCAGGCTGTCCTTCTCCGGATCCAGCAGGGTCAGTACCCTCTGCTTCTGGTAGTCGTGCATGACAAACTGCCACAGGGGCCAGACACTGGCCACGATCACAACCCCGGCCACCAGCAGATAGCGCCACGACAGACCGGCGAAAAACAACACCACCAGCCCGGAGGAAGCCACCAGCAGGGAAGTCCCCAGATCCGGTTGCAACATAATGAGTACCGTGGGCAGCAGAACCAGTGCCAGACTGACAACAATGTGCTTGAGGCTCGGCGGCATCAGCCGCCGCCCCAGATAAGCCGCGATCATGATCGGGATGGCCAGCTTCATCACCTCAGAGGGCTGGAAGCGAAACCCGGCGATACCTAGCCAGCGCTGGGCGCCTTTGGCACCAATCCCCAGCACCAGAACCAGCACCAGGAGCGCAACACCGGCAGCGTAGGCCCAGGGCGCCAGACGGCGCAAGAGGTGCGGTGGAACCTGCGCGGTGACAAACATCACGGCAAAGGCCAGAGCAAAATAGATACCCTGGCGTTGTACGCCATCCATCGACTGGCCATTGGCACTGTACAGCACGATCAGACCATAGCCGGCCACCAGTGCCAACAGCAACAACAGGGTGAAATCCAGATGCAGGCGGTGCTGCAGGCGATCACGCCGACGCAGACTGTGGCCCGCCTCGGGCAGGCGCCGCAAAAAATCCTGCTCACTCATCAACAGACACCCTCTGCTCCATTACTCGGCCGGTACTTCATAAAGCCCCCGCAAATGCGCATCGAACACCCGTCGGGCCACGGGTGCCGCGACCCCCGAGCCGGATTCGCCGTTTTCTACCACCACCGCCACCGCGATCTGCGGGTTATCGGCGGGCGCAAAGCCGACAAACAGCGCGTGGTCGCGCTGACGCTCTTCCAGCGCTTCGGAGTCGTACTCCTCGCCCTGGGGGATGGCGACCACCTGGGCGGTACCGGTCTTGCCGGCCATTTCGTAGTCGGCCCCGAAAGCCGCCCGGCGGGCCGTGCCGCGCGGACCATGCATGACGTCGCGCATGGCTTCCAGAACATAGTCCCAGTGCTCCTGATCCACCTGCAGATGCTCTTCCAGTGCCGGCAGCTGTTCCTGCTCCCCGATCTGGCGCACCATCTGCGGGCGCAGTCGCCGGCCCCGGTTTGCCAGGGTGGTCGTGACCTGGGCCAGTTGAATGGGCGTGGTGAGCACATAACCCTGACCGATGGCCATGTTCAGGTTATCGCCCGGATACCAGGCCATCCCCCGGTTATTGCGCTTCCATTCCCGCGAGGGCCAGTTGCCGCTGCGCTCGGAGGGAATGTCCACACCGGTGCGCCGCCCCAGGCCAAAGTGCTCGCCAAACTTGTGCATCAGATCCACCCCCATCCGATGCCCGAGATCGTAATAATACACATCGCAGGATTCCACCACCGCCTGGTGCAGGTCCACCTTCATGCCGTGCCCCTCGCGCTTCCAGTCCCGGTAGAGCCGGTCGACGCCGGGCAGGCGATAGTAGCCCGGGTCGCGGACGGTCGTGTCGGTATCAACCACATCGTGGTGCAGCCCCCCAAGACCGATCATGGGTTTGAGCGTCGACCCCGGCGGGTACTGACCCTGCAGGAAGCGATTGTAGAGCGGTAGATCCAGGGACTGATTGAGTTCACGGTAATTGCGGAAGCTGATGCCGGTGACGAACAGGTTGGGATCGAAACTGGGCATGGAGACCGCGGCCAGAATGCCCCCGGTATTGACGTCCATGGCCACCACCGCGCCCCGGTGATCGCCCAGAGCTTCGGAGGCGGCCTTCTGCAGGCGCGCATCCAGGTGCAGATAAATGTCCTCGCCCGGCTTGGGGTCGACCCGGTCGAGCACACGCAGCACTCGCCCCCGGGCGTTGGTCTCCACATTCTGGCTGCCGGCCTGCCCCAGAAGCAGCCCTTCGTACTGATGCTCCAGACCCGATTTGCCGATCGAGTGGGTACCGCTGTAACGCTGGTACTGATCTTCTTCAAACTCGGCCAGGTCCGCCTGGCTGATGCGGCCCACATAGCCGAGCACGTGCGCGAACAGCTCGCCCTTCGGGTAGTGGCGCACCAACTGGGCGTTGACTTCGACCCCTTCCAGGCGGAATTCGTTGACCGCCAGCCGGGCGATTTCTTCCTCGGTCAGGCGGAAGCGCAGCGGAATGGCCTCAAAGGGGCGGCGCCACTGCTGCAGCTGATCGTAGAATTTTTCCAGGTCGTTCTGGGAGACATCCACCAGGTCGCGCAAAAGCGCCAGGGTGGCGTCCATATCGTCGACCCGCTCGCGAATGACCGACAGGGTGTAGCTGGGCCGATTATCGGCCAGCAGCTCGCCATTGCGGTCGTAAATCAGCCCCCGGGTGGGGGGCACGGGCTGGACGTGCACCCGGTTGCGGTCCGAGCGGGTGGCATAGTCTTCATGATGCACCACCTGCAGGCTGTAATAGCGCGCCACCACGAGCGCCACCAGCAACGCCATGATCACCGAGGTGATGATCACCCGACTGAGGAATATCCTCGATTCGCGGTGATGGTCTTTAAAGCGCTGGTCTTCTGACATGGCGTCTCGGGGGTCGTGGCGTTATTTATGGTAGGGGTGATTGTGCAGGATCGAGTAGGCCCGGTACAGCTGCTCGATCACCACCAGGCGCACCAGTGGGTGCGGCAGTGTCAGTGGCGACAGTGACCACTCACTTTCAGCGAGCGCCCGGCATGCTGGGGACAGGCCATCCGGCCCACCGATCAGCAGGCTGTAGTTGGCCCCACTCATCCGCCAGGCGTCCATATTCTGTGCCAGCTTCTCGGTGCTCCAGGGGCGGCCTTCCACCTCCAACGCGATCACCTTGTCGCCCTTGCCGACGGCGGCCTGCATGGCCTGCCCTTCGCGCTCAATGGCCACCGCCGGCGAGCCACTCTTGCCACGCGGTCCCAGCGGCAATTCCACGAGCTCCACCGTGCAGTCCCGGGGCAGACGCTTGGCGTACTCGGTGTACCCCTGCTCGATCCAGGCGGGCATTTTGGTCCCGACAGCAATCAGACGAATGCGCATGGTCGGCGACTCAGGTGGCGGAGCGGCTGCCCGGCTCCATCGACCAGAGCTTTTCCAGATCGTAGAAACTGCGGGTCTCTTCCTGCATGACGTGCACGACAATGTCGCCAAAGTCGACCAGAACCCAGTCGCCCGAATCGACGCCCTCGACCCCGATGGGCGGATGCCCCTGCTGCTTGGCGTCTTCCACGACGTTATTGGCCAGGGACTTGACGTGCCGGCTGGAGGTACCGCTGGCCAACACCAGGGTATCCATGACCGAACTCAGCTCTCTGACATCGAGCTGGACAATCTGTTTTCCCTTGAGATCTTCCAGGGCCTCGACAATGATCTGATTTAACTCTGCGGACATTCGCTACCTACTCTGTTCGTTGACTATCTATGGGGTGAATGGAAAACCGGCCCTGCGTCAATCACCGGCCGGGCCGCCGTCTCAAGGATGGTAAAGCCGGCGTTTTTGAACATACTGCCAGACTGATTCGGGCAGTAAAAACTGGGGGGACTGGCCGCCGGCGATGATCTGCCGTATCTCAGTGGCCGAAATGGGCAGCAGGCGCAACGAGCGCACCAGTACCGAGCCCGCCGGGGTCGCCTCCAGACTTTGTTGGGACTCCGCCCGATGGTTGAGCAACCAGTCATGGAGTGCCCCTTCCTGCGGGAGTTCCCAACCGGGCCGGGCCACCACCAGAAGGTGTGCGTAATCGAGCAACTCGCGCCAGCGGTGCCAGGACTCGAGCCCCAGGAAGGAGTCACTGCCCATGACCCAGATCAGACTCACCTCGGGCCCCAGCTCGGCGCGCAGGCTCTGGAGCGTCTCCAGGGTATAGGAGGGCCCGTCGCGGCGCAGCTCCCGGTCGTCCAGCTTCAGCAGCGGGCAGGACTCAACGGCCAGGCGCAGCATATGGGTGCGCTGGTCGCTGTCGACATTGGGAGTTTCGCGGTGCGGCGGCCGGTGGCAGGGCAGCAGGCGCACCTGCTCCAGCGCCAGTTCCTCACCGGCCTCCAAAGCCATACGCAGGTGCCCGTTGTGCACCGGGTCGAAGGTACCGCCAAAGAGGCCGATTTTGCGCCGCATGCCGCTGTGCTTCTCGGTCATCAGGAGCGGATGTGCCCGTCGCCCAGCACCACCCACTTCTGGGAGGTCAGCCCTTCCAGGCCCACCGGGCCGCGGGCGTGCAACTTGTCGGTGGAGATGCCGATTTCGGCGCCCAGCCCGTACTCGAAGCCATCGGCAAAGCGGGTGGAGGCATTGACCATCACCGAGCTGGAATCCACCTCGGTCAGGAAGCGACGCGCCCGGGTGTAGTCCTCGGTCACGATGGATTCGGTGTGCGCCGAGCTGTAGCGGGCAATATGCTCGATGGCCTGATCCATATCATCCACTACCCGGATCGAGAGGACGGGTGCCAGATATTCGGTGGCCCAGTCTTCGTCGGTGGCGTTCTGGGCCTCAATCAGCTCCCGGGTGCGCTCGCAGCCACGCAGCTCCACGCCTTTCTCGCGGTAGGCCTCCGCCAGGCGCGGCAGAATCTCGGCCGCCACTTCGCGGCTGACCAGCAGGGTCTCCATCGCGTTGCAGACGCCGTAGCGGTGGGTCTTGGAGTTCAGGGCAATATCAAAGGCCTTGTCCAGATCCGCCTTGCCGTCGATATAAACGTGGCAGATGCCGTCCAGGTGCTTGATCACCGGCACCCGGGCGTCGCGACTGATACGCTCAATCAGGCTCTTGCCGCCCCGGGGCACGATCACATCCACGTACTCGGGCATGGTGATCAGTTCGCCCACGGCGGCGCGGTCGGTGGTTTCGACGACTTGCACGGTCGTGGTGGGCAGGCCTGCCTCGGTCAGCCCCCGGGCCAGACAGCGGGCAATGGCCCGGTTGGAGTGAATGGCCTCGCTGCCGCCGCGCAGAATCGCGGCGTTGCCCGACTTCAGGCACAGGCTGGCGGCATCAATGGTCACGTTCGGGCGCGACTCGTAAATGATGCCGACCACGCCCAGGGGGACGCGCATCTTGCCCACCTGAATGCCGCTGGGGCGATAGGTCATATCGGTAATGGCACCGCAGGGGTCCGGCAGTGCCGCCACCTGGCGCAGGCCTTCGATCATGCCATCGATGGTGGCGGGCTTGAGCGCCAGGCGATCCAGCAGGGCCGGCTCCAGGCCATTGGCCTGACCGGCGTCCAGGTCTTTCTGGTTTTCCGTGGCCAGCTCGGCGCGCGCGCCGTCCAGCGCTTCGGCCATGGCCAGCAGTGCACGGTTTTTCACCCCGGTGGAGGCCGCCGCCAGCTTGCGGGAAGCGGCGCGGGCATTGCGCCCCAGCTCGGCCATGTAGTCAATCACGGTGTCTTGTTCGGTCATAAAAGTCTGGTTCTCAACCTCGGGTTCGGTCAATGCGGTTCACGTTGTCTCGAATGGGGCAATTATACCCTGTTTACCCGTGCCTTTTGGGCCTTTTTGCGACTGGCGTTTCAGGCATTTTGCCCCCAACCGCGTCCCTGGCCCACTTTCAGCTTCGGTTCAGCTCCGGCAGGTACACTGAAACGGTCGACGCCTGTAAACCCGGGACGCGACAGGGTAAGCTACGCGGGTACAGCCTCCGGATACCAGACTATGACATACGGCCCATTGATCTCGCTCCCGCTTGCGCGCCGCCTGGCACTCGGCGCCCGCTTACTGTTGGTGCTGATTGCCGCCTCCGGCACCGCGTTTACTGTTGCAGCCCCCGCCCACGGCGCCAGCCCGATGGTGCTCGCCCAGTCGGAGGAGCGCATCTCGGCCTCCCAGGCGGCCGCCATCGTGCAGAAGCATTACGGCGGCAAGGTGCTCAAGGTGCAATCGACGCAGAAAAACGGCCGACTGATCTACCGGGTGAAAATCCTGCTGGACAATGGCCGTGTCCGAAACGTCGGAGTCGACGCCCAGAGCGGCCGTCTGCTCCGCTCCTGATCGCAACCCGTAGGGAGTTCTGTTATGCGCATTCTGGTGGTGGAAGATGATCCGGCCCTGTGCCAACAGATCCAGCGGCAACTGCAGGCCGAAGGGCACGCGGTGGATGTGGCCCCCGATGGCCGGGAGGGCCTCTACCTGGGAGAGGAGCACCCCTACGACGTCGCCATTGTCGACCTGGGCCTGCCTCTGCTTGATGGCGTGTCGCTGATTCGCCAGCTGCGGGCCAAAGAGCGCCACTACCCCATTCTGATCCTCACCGCCCGCGGCTCCTGGCAGGACAAGGTTGAGGGGCTGGAGTCGGGGGCCGACGATTACCTCACCAAACCCTTCCACCCGGAAGAGCTCAAGGCCCGGCTCAACGCCCTGCTGCGCCGGGCCAGCGGCCACGCGAGCGCGGTGATCCGGGGCGGCCCCCTGAGCATTGATACCAGCGCCCGGCGGGTAACCCTCGACGACCAGCCGGTGGAGCTGACCGGCTATGAGTACCAGACCCTGGCCTATCTGGCGCTGCATCAGGGCCAGGCGGTGTCCAAAACCGAGCTGACCGAACACCTCTACGACCAGGACTTCGATCGGGACAGCAACGTGATTGAAGTGTTCATCGGCCGACTGCGGCGCAAGCTGGACCCGGACGGCCAACTGAAACTGATCACCACCCAACGCGGCCTGGGGTATCGATTGAACCTGCCCGGGGAGCCCCCGACGACGTGAGCCGCCCTCTGTCAATCAGCAGCCGCCTGTTTCTGGCCTCGATCTGCCTGCTGCCCATCTTTCTGGGGGCCACCGGACTGGTGCTCGAGCGCGCCTTCCAGCGCAGCCTGACCACGGCGGCCGAGGAGCGGCTCCAGAGCCACGTCTATCTGCTGCTCAGTGTCGCCGAGCTGGAGCAGACCGAAAACGGGGCTACACTGGATATGCCCGAAGCCCTGCTGGAGCCGGAGTTCGAGCGGGTCAACTCCGGCCTCTACGCGATCATCGAATCGCCGACGGACGAGCGGCCCATCTGGCAGTCGAGTTCGGCCAGATTACTGTCATCAATACCCTCCCTGAGCGCCCCACTGGCGGAACCCGGGCGACTGGAGATGGATGAAGTGCAGCTGCAGGAGCAACCCCACTGGCGCGCCCGCTATGCGGTCATCTGGGAGGATGACAGCGGCGCCGAACACCCCTTTCAGATCACTCTGCTGCGCGACCAGAGCGCCTATCGTGCCGAGCTTGCCAGCTACCGGAGCCAGCTCTGGCGCTGGCTGGGCGCCGCCGCTCTGGTCCTGTTGCTCACCCAGAGCGCGATTCTGCGCTGGGGCCTACGGCCGCTGCCCAAGCTGGCCCAGGCACTCGATGCCATGCGCCGGGGCGAGACCGGCCACATTCGCGGGCAGCACCCGCGCGAGCTGCAACCGATCGTCGACAACCTCAACCAGGTGCTCCAGCGCGAGCAGGCGCTGCGCCAACGCTACCGGGAGAGCCTGAGCAACCTGGCACACAGTCTCAAAACCCCGCTGTCCGTGCTTCGCAGCCACGCGGAGGACTCCTCCGAGCGGCGTCAGACGGATGATTCACTGCATCAGGTAGTCCGCGACCAGGTCGACCGGATGGACCAGGTGGTGAACTATCAGCTCAAGCGGGCCGTATCAGAGCAGCAACAGGGGCTGCACCGCCGGGCGCCCATCCAGCCGGCCGCCGAGCGCCTGATCCAGACGCTGGACAAGGTTTACCGGGACAAACCCATCGACGCCGAGCTGGCGCTGGCGCCCGAGGTACGCTTTCCCGGCGACGAACAGGATCTGCTGGAGCTGCTCGGTAACCTGCTCGACAATGCCTACAAATACGGCCGGGCCCGGGTACGACTCAGCGCCCGGGGCGACGGGAACACGCTGGTTCTGCAAGTGGACGATGATGGCCCCGGGGTCCCGGAAGCCGAGCGGGAGCGGGTATTGCAGCGCGGCCAACGGCTGGACAGCCTGCAGCCCGGCCAGGGCATCGGCCTGGCGGTGGCGGCCGACATTGTGCGCAGTTACGGCGGGCAGCTCAGCCTCGAGCGCTCTGAACTGGGTGGCGCAGGGGTGAAAGCAGAGTTTGGGGCCGGATCAGCGCCGGCCGCCATGGAGTAAATCGACTATACTTGTGAGCCAAGTCTCACAAAACGCAGCGACATCGCCGCACACACGACAGTGGTAATAACCACTGGGTAATGCTCTGAAAAAACCGGAAACTGGCGTCAGTATCTTTTAATAACCAGTTTCCCAGGATTCGGAGGCACCATGAACGCGCGCACCTGCATCGCCGTAGACTCAAGCTGCGACCTGCCCGCCCAGTTCATCCGCGAGCACAATATCGAAGTGCTGCCCATTTACATCCGGCACGCCGGAGGTCGGCAGCTCGACTACCGCAACCCCAAAAGCACCCTGCAGTTCTATCTCTCCCACAGCCGGGAGAAGTACGGCCTGGCCCAGTCGGAACCGCTCTCGGTCCAGGACATGACCGAAATCCTGCGCCAGCGCCTGCTGCCCAAGTACGATCTGGTCCAGGTCGTGACCATCAACAGCCGCAAAAGCGAGGTGTTCAAACGGGTGTCGGAGGCGGCGCTGGTCAACGAGCCCAGATTCCGGGAAATCAGCCAACAGCAGCCCGAACGCCCGCCCTTCCGGATCCGTCTGCACGACAGCATGTCGATGTTTACCGGCCATGCCCTGCTGGTGTACGAGCTGGTCAAGCGGGTCAGGATAGAGAAGGCGCCGCTGAATCGCTCCATCCGGGAAATCGACCAAATGCGGGACCAGGTCTACGGCTACATCGTCCCCAACGACCTGTCCTACATGCGGGTGCGTCGACACATGCGCAAGTCAGACCACAAAATTTCCTGGCTGAGCTTCCAGATCGCCAACATTCTCAATCTGCGCCCCATCGTGCAGCTGCACAAGGGCGAGACCGAAAAAATGACCACGGGCAAGGGATTCTGGGGCAGCCTGGAAACGCTGTTTGCCCACGTGCGCCGCCAGGCGAAACAGGGACTGACCAGCGACGTCATCACCATGAGCTACGGCGGGCCGCTGGAGGAGATCAAAAACCACACGATCCTGGTGGAGTTTCGCAAAGACTGCGAGCGCAAAGGCCTCAAAACCATGCTCTCAATGATGAGCATGACCGGCACCGTCAATGTCGGGCCCGGGGCCTTTGCGTTGGCGTTCGCGACCGATAAAGAGTTGGTGTAAGTCAGGCAACGGCGGATGCGCCTTAGGCTTATCCGCCCTACGCCACCTCCGTGCCATCCGTAGGGCGGATCGGTCCGACGTTTCGGAGCGTCAAGCGCATCCGCCATTCCGGGTGGAGGAACAATCACACCGCCATCGAAGCCACGTAAATCACGTACCCGCCCAGAAGAATACCCGCCTCCACCCGATTCAGGCGCAAACCGGTGATCAGAAAGCCCACCAGCGCGAGGGCCACGGCCAACATCACCCACTGATCGATCAGCATCAGGCGGCCCGCCAGGGGCAGCGGCTGGATGATGGAAGACACGCCGAGAATGGCCAGGATATTGAAGATATTGCTGCCCAGGATGTTGCCCACCGCGACATCGCCGTGGCGGCGCAGCACCGCAATCAGCGACACCGCCAGCTCCGGCAGCGAGGTGCCCACGGCCACCAGCGTCAGACCGATGATCGCCTCGGGCACGCCCAGCCACTGCCCGATGCCCACGGCGCCGGTCAGAAAGGCGCGCGCGCCGAGGATGAGCAGCACCAGGCCGCCAATTGCCGACAGCAGGCTCAGCGGCAAGGACGGCGGCACATGGGTCAGCTCTTCCGACTCGGCCTGATGCAGCGCCACCTCCGGCGCATCCGGCTGGACCCGCTCGGTGCGATAGGACCAGATCAGATAGGCCGCCAGTGCCACCAGCATCATCAGGCCATCGGTGCGCGTCAGTGCTCCATTCCAGGCGAACAGCAAAAACAGCCCGGTGGCGCCCAGCATCGCAAAACCGTCCCGTTTGAGCGCATTGCGCTGTACCGACAGCGGCAGAATCAGGCCACTCAGGCCCAGTATCAGCAGAATGTTGGCAATATTGCTCCCGACCACATTGCCCAGGGCAATGTCCGGCTGATTATTGAGCGCCGCCTCCAGCGATACCACCAGCTCCGGCGCCGAGGTGCCAAAGCCGACAATCACCAGGCCTGCCAGCAGCGGCGACACCCCCGCGCGGCGCGCCAGAGCCAGGGCCCCGCGAACCAGGGCTTCGCCCCCGCCGGTCAACAGCACCAGGCCCAAAGCCAACCAGAAAAGATTCAACATGTCGCGTCAATCCTCAATTCAGACTCAATAACCATCGGGGTTCTGTGACTGCCAGCGCCAGGTGTCTTCCATCATCCGCTCCAGACCGAACTCGGCGGTCCAGCCCAGCTCGCGCTGAGCCTTGTCGGCATTGGCGTAACAGCTGGCAATATCACCGGGGCGCCGGGGCGCAACGCGATAAGGCACGTCGCGGCCACTGGCACGCTCGAAGGCCTCGACCATCTGCAGCACCGAATAGCCCCGCCCGGTGCCCAGATTGTAGGCCCGGCAGCCGGGGTCGGCCTGGTAGAGCCCTTCCAGGGCGGCCACATGGCCTTTGGCCAGATCCACCACATGAATGTAGTCGCGCACGCCGGTGCCGTCGACGGTGTCGTAGTCGTCACCGAACACACTCAGCTCGGGCAACTTGCCAATGGCCACCTGGGCCACGTAGGGCAGCAGATTGTTGGGTATGCCCGCCGGGTCTTCGCCGATCAGGCCGCTCTCGTGCGCACCGGCCGGGTTGAAGTAGCGTAACAGGCTGATATTCCACTGATTGTCGGGCGCCGCCGCCAGATCGCGCAGAATCTCCTCAATGATCAATTTGCTGCGCCCGTAGGGGTTGGTGGCGCTGGTGGGAAAGCTCTCATCGATGGGCACGGTCTCCGGATCGCCGTAGACCGTGGCCGATGAGCTGAAAATCAACTTGCCCTGACCGGTTTCGGTCATCACTTCGGCCAGGGTCAGGGTGCCGCCCACGTTTTCCCGATAATAGGTCAGAGGAATCTGGCTGGACTCGCCCACCGCCTTGAGTCCGGCAAAGTGCATGACCGCACCGAATCTGTGCTTTTTGAAGACTTCCAGCAGACCTTCGCGGTTATTGAGGTCCAGCTCGTAAAACACCGGCTCCACATCGCAGATGCGGGCAATGCGGTTGACCGCCTCGCGCTTGCTGTTGCTCAGGTTGTCCACGATGACCGGCTGGTAGCCGGCATTGACCAGTTCCACGCAGACGTGGCTGCCGATGTAACCCGCGCCCCCGGTTACCAGAATCTCCTGACGGTCCGCGGCTTTTGATGAGGGTGAGTGCATACTTAGTCCAATCCATTACCAGTGCTGAAAGACGGGGCTTTGGCCCCCGTGCGAGGTTGCACATTATGGCACATCTTGTGATCCGTCGCGTTCAAAAAAGCGTTCTTTTCAATGAAACCTGGCGCGTCTTTGCCAGTCAAAGCCAGTGCGAAGAGTGCCTTCCCCTCGTCCGACCGAAAACGGCGTTTATCGGTGGAGAAAGTCACAGTATGGCCCGAATATTGCGCATCAATAACCAACCACCGGGGTATCCACCCACCGGCGCGACAAATGGCGCTAAGCGGCGAATTTTTTTGACAAGAGGTATTACCCAAGCGCCACTTTGGGACTATGCTTAAAGACAGATACGTACAGAAAAAAGGACCTCTCGCACATTTCCAGAGAACACTCTTTCGGCTAAGCCGCTAACGCCATAAACCGACGCCTGGCTTGGCTCACTTTGGCGACCACCCGACACGTAAGGGCAGGAGTTGATCGATGACCATTTTCAATCACTACCGCGAGCGCTACGCTGCCACGCAGCAGGAAGAAATGAGCATCCAGGATTACCTGGATCTGTGCAAACAGGACCCGGGCGTTTACGCCACCGCCGCCGAGCGAATGCTCATGGCCATTGGCGAACCGGAGCTGGTTGATACCTCAATGGACCCACGCCTGAGCCGCATCTTCTCCAACAAGGTGATCAAGCGTTACGAAGCCTTTCAGGAGTTTTATGGCATGGAAGAGTGCGTGGAGCAGATTGTCTCCTACTTCAAACACGCCGCTCAGGGCCTCGAGGAGAAAAAGCAGATTCTTTACCTGCTCGGCCCGGTCGGTGGCGGCAAGTCCTCACTGGCGGAAAAACTCAAGGCCCTGATGGAACAGATGCCCATCTACTGCCTGAAAGGCTCGCCAGTGTTCGAGTCGCCGCTGGGACTGTTCAACTCCGCCGAAGACGGGCAGATTCTGCAGGAAGACTACGGCATTCCCGCCCGCTACCTGAAAACCATCATGTCGCCCTGGGCGGTCAAACGGCTGCACGACTACGAGGGGGATCTGAGCCAGTTTCGGGTCGTGAAAGTCTACCCCTCCATTCTGGACCAGATCGCCATTTCCAAAACCGAACCGGGCGATGAAAACAACCAGGACATCTCCGCGTTGGTGGGCAAGGTGGACATCCGCAAGCTGGAGGATTACCCCCAGAACGACCCGGACGCCTACAGCTTTTCGGGCGGCCTCTGCCGGGCCAACCAGGGCCTGATGGAATTTGTGGAGATGTTCAAGGCGCCGATTAAAGTGCTGCACCCACTGCTGACCGCCACCCAGGAGGGGAACTACAACAGCACCGAGGGCTTGAGCGCCATTCCCTTTGAGGGCACCGTGCTCGCCCACTCCAACGAGTCCGAGTGGCTGGCGTTCAAGAACAACAAAAACAACGAGGCCTTTCTCGACCGGGTGTACATCGTCAAGGTGCCCTACTGCCTGCGGGTCTCCGAAGAGGTGAAGATTTACGAGAAGCTGCTGCAGAACAGTTCGCTCGCCCGCGCCCACTGCGCACCGGACACCCTGCGCATGCTGGCCAAGTTCATCATCCTCTCGCGCCTCAAGGAACCCGACAACTCCAACATCTATTCCAAGATGCGCGTGTACGACGGCGAGAGCCTCAAAGACACCGACCCCAAAGCCAAGTCCATTCAGGAGTACCGGGACGCGGCCGGCGTCGACGAGGGCATGACCGGGCTGTCCACCCGCTTCGCGTTCAAGATTCTGTCCAAAGTGTTCAACTTTGACCCCACCGAAGTGGCGGCCAACCCCGTGCACCTACTGTACGTGCTCGAGCAACAGATCGAGCGCGAGCAATTCCCGCCGGAGGTGCGCGAGCGCTACCTGGGCTTCATCAAGGAATACCTGGCGCCCCGCTACGTGGACTTCATCGGCAAGGAAATCCAGACCGCGTATCTGGAGTCCTACACCGAGTACGGCCAGAACATTTTCGACCGCTACGTCACCTTTGCCGACTTCTGGATACAGGACCAGGAATACCGCGACCCGGATACCGGCGAGATTCTCGACCGCGAGTCGCTCAACCAGGAACTGGAGAAAATCGAGAAACCGGCCGGCATCAGCAACCCCAAGGATTTCCGCAACGAGATTGTCAACTTTGTGCTGCGCGCCCGGGCCCACAACAACGGCCGCAACCCGGCCTGGAACAGCTACGAGAAGCTGCGCTCGGTGATCGAGCAGAAGATGTTCTCCAACACCGAGGACCTGCTGCCGGTGATCTCGTTCAATGCCAAGGCCTCGGCCGCGGACCAGAAAAAGCACCAGGACTTTGTCGCGCGCATGATCGAGCGCGGCTATACCGAGAAGCAGGTTCGGCTGCTGTCCGAGTGGTATTTGCGGGTACGCAAATCCCAGTAAGGCCGCCGACCCGGCACACGAGGTACGCGTATGAGTCATATTGTCGACCGCCGACTGAACGCCAAAAACAAAAGCGCCGTCAACCGACAGCGCTTCCTGCGTCGCTATAAGGATCACATCAAAAAGGCCGTCGCCGGTGCGGTGAGCAAACGCTCCATCACCGACATGGAACAGGGCGAGACAATCAGCATCCCCTCGCGCGACATCAACGAGCCGGTGTTTCACCACGGCCAGGGCGGCCAGCGGGAGAACGTCCTGCCGGGCAACCGGGAGTTCACCCGGGGCGACCGCATTCCCCGCCCCCAGGGGGGCGGCGCGGGCAGCGGCGGCTCGGAGGCCAGCGACAGCGGCGAGGGCGAAGACGAGTTTGTGTTCCAGATTTCCCAGAGCGAGTTTCTGGACTTCATGTTCGACGATCTGGCCCTGCCCAACCTGGTCAAACGCCAGCTCAAGGGCGACGAGCACTTCGAGCGCCGCCGGGCCGGTTTCAGCAATGAGGGCAACCCCGGGCAACTGAACGTGGTGCGCTCCATGCGCTCGGCTCACGCCCGGCGCATCGCGCTGACCGCCAAAAAGCGCCGCCGGCTGCGGGAGCTGCAGGCCCAGCTCGCCGAGGAGCAGGAGAAAAAGGACATTCTCTACGACCCGCGCAAGGTCAAGGCCCTGGAGGAGGAGATCGCCGACCTGGAGACCCGCATCAAGCGCATCCCCTGGCTGGACACCTTCGATCTGAAATACAACCTCCACACCAAACACCCGCTGCCGCGCAGCAAGGCGGTGATGTTCTGCCTGATGGACGTGTCCGGCTCCATGACCCAGTCCACCAAAGACATGGCCAAACGCTTTTTCATCCTGCTCTACCTGTTCTTGAAGCGCAATTACGAACACACCGAGGTGGTGTTCATCCGTCACCACACCAGCGCCAAAGAGGTGGACGAGGAGGAGTTTTTCTACTCGCGCGAAACCGGTGGCACCATCGTCTCCAGTGCGCTCAAACTGATGCACAGCGTCATGGAGGCGCGCTACCCGGTGAGCGAGTGGAATATTTACGGGGCCCAGGCCTCCGACGGCGACAACTGGAACGAAGACTCCAGCGCCTGTCAGGAGCTGTTGTGCGAGTCGATACTCCCTAACGTGCAGTACTTTTCCTACATCGAGATCACGCAGAGGGAACATCAGGCACTCTGGCACGAATACGAGGAAGTACAGCAGCGCTTCCCGGATGTATTCGCCATGGAACAGATTACCGATGTGCGGGATATCTACCCGGTATTTCGCGAGTTGTTCCACAAAGAGAGTCACAGGCAGGCGGTATAACCCATGCACGAACGTAAGTACCAACCCATCTCCACCAGTTCCGACTGGACCTTCGAGTTGGTCGGAGAATACGACCGGATCATCGGCGAAATTGCCAGCGAGTTCGGGCTGGATACCTATCCCAACCAGATAGAGGTGATCAGCTCCGAGCAGATGATGGACGCCTACGCGGCCGCGGGCATGCCGCTGGGCTACCACCACTGGTCCTATGGCAAACAGTTCCTCTCGGTGGAGAACGCTTACAGCCGGGGCCAGATGGGCCTGGCCTACGAGATCGTGATCAACTCCAACCCCTGCATCGCCTACCTGATGGAGGAGAACACCATGACCATGCAGGCGCTGGTGATCGCCCACGCCTGCTACGGCCACAACTCCTTTTTCAAGGGCAATTACCTGTTCCGCACCTGGACCGATGCCGACTCCATCATCGACTACTTTCTCTTTGCCAAAAACTACATCGCCCAATGCGAAGAGCGCCACGGCATCACCGCCGTGGAGCAGACCCTGGACTCCTGCCACGCCCTGATGAACTACGGCGTGGACCGCTACAAGCGCCCCTCCCCCATATCGGCCTACGACGAGCGCGAACGGCAAGCCGAGCGCGAAGAATACATGCAGCGACAGGTCAACGACCTCTGGCGCACCATCCCCCGGATGACCCCGGAGGCGGAGGACCCCACTCCCGAGCACCGCTACCCCAGCGAACCCCAGGAGAACCTGCTGTACTTCATCGAGAAGAACGCCCCCCTACTGGAGCCCTGGCAGCGCGAAGTGGTGCGCATCGTGCGCAAAATCGCCCAGTACTTCTACCCCCAGCGCCAGACCCAGGTGATGAACGAGGGCTGGGCCTGCTTCTGGCACTACACCCTGGTGAATGAGCTCTACGACCGGGGCCTGGTGACCGAGGCCTTCATGATGGAGTTCCTCCAGTCCCACTCCAGCGTGATCTACCAGCCGCCCTACGACAGCCCCTACTACAGCGGCATCAACCCCTACACCCTGGGGTTCAACATGATGATGGACATCCGCCGCATCTGCGAACACCCCACCGAGGAAGACCGCCTCTGGTTTCCGGACATCGCCGGCAGCGACTGGAAAGAGACCATGCAGTTCGCCATGCGCAACTTCAAGGATGAGAGCTTCATCCTGCAATTCCTCTCGCCCAAAATCATCCGCGACCTGAAACTCTTCACCGTAGTGGACGACGACCACGAAGCCCACATCGAAGTCGACGCCATCCACGACGAAGAAGGCTACCGCGCCGTACGCCAGTCCCTGGCGGGCCTGTACAACCTGGGCAACCGCGAGCCCAACATCCAGGTCCACAGCGTCGACATACGAGGCGACCGCTCCATCACCCTGCACCACACCCGCCACTCCAGAAAGCCCCTGGACAACTCCGCCCAGGAAGTCATCCGCCACCTGCATAGGCTGTGGGGGTTTGATGTGCATTTGCATTCGATGGAAGGCGAGCGGATTGCGCAGAGCTTTCATTGCCCGCCTATCGCTAGTGAGTAACCCGAATGGGCCGCTAAAAGCGGCCCATTTTTTCCCTCAAAGTCTTGCGCCTTGGAGCCTAATGTGGCAAGTTTGGGCTTTGGATGTACGAACGTAGCCATAGTGGCTACCTGCCAAAATGCGTGAGTTGATGAGAGGGAGCTTGTTTAGTGCACCCTTCCTCAAAATCCTCATAGAACTACAATCATTGGTTAGGCGCTTACGCCATAACTACGGCGACCAGCATCAGGTAACGCTGTGTTCCGTCCTAACCCCTTTTTTTTCAGCCCTCAACCCAGACCTCTCGATATACGTATGGCTTCTCTCTTTCCAGCTTTTCCAAAAGCTGAAAATGACTGGCATCCAGCTCTACTCCCATATCTATCAAGTTGCGTGCGAGATTACCCAGGCGGCGTGCGCTCGGCTCATAGCTGGTCTTGACTGACGCATCTAAAACTATATCCAAAACGTCTCGAGTCCCATCCGCCACATCTAAAGGGACTCCCAGATCAGAAAGCCTACGAATATCATTCGCTCTTTTTCCAGGGTCGCTTCCAAGAGGGTTATACGTGTAATTTCTTGCAAGAAGTTCAACTCCATTCATGCTAGAAAATTCGTCCTGAAACTCGAGGTTTATGTCGTAACCCAGAGCGACTAGATCTTCCGCCAACTCCAGGTTATCTGCTTTAATCAAATGCTTTATTACATCGTTGGGTAAGACTGCCCCTTTATCGAGAATAGTTTTAATTTGTTCTATGTTCGCTTCTTTATAGGTAGCAGGTTCCGCTAGCATCTCGTTTCCATAGAAAAGACCGGTCGTGACTTCTCTTCTTTTGAATGCTTCATGCATCTCACTAAAATTCGTGTACTGGGAAAGCTCCACATAGAAACTTTGCTCTTCCGTTAACACCGTTGCAATATGCAACTGAAGGATCTCAACATCATTCGATGAAACATCTCCCAAGATAAGTCTTTCTTTCAAATCATTATCAAGCACGACACCATTTTCATCCAAAGCGTTCAACAATGATTCGGCTGAGAGCAAAACACCCCCCCTCGACATAAGACTCCCTCCGCCTCTCTTCAACCTCAATCTTCTCTTCAAGGCTTGAAACAGAATCAAGCTTTCTTGATTTTTTAGGTTCCTCATCACTAACATTATTCGCCCCTTTATATTCCTCTAACTTATCCACGCTCCCTTCACCAAAATCAGCTCTATCTGGATCCCTATCAACATAGGATAGTGCGCCCCATACCGCGCACACGGAAAGTAAAAAAACAGTAACCGCCATGAAAGTCTTTCTAACAGATCCCGTCATCGTCCTCCCCCTCTCTATCAATTAGCTCCCCGAAAACCATATCGATCTTTCTTTCCAAAACTGACAACGACACCAAGGCACTGAAAACCACGTACACAAAAAAAGAGAGGAGCGCTACAGCCGGATCAGAAAAATTTTGAAAAACTCTTTCCAATACAAAAAATAGCGGTATTATTAGTGGAAAACCAAAAACAGTAAATGAGCGGAATTTCCCCACCGATCGATACCGTACTGCAACCTCACTCTTTCTGTTCAATCTTGTTATATCTACTTTATCAGAAGGTCGGGAAGCACTCATATTAAATCTCTCCACTCATCAATAAACCAAGCAAGGCTGCCGTGAACATGAGGGTAGGCCAAGAAGTTCTTGACCCACCAAGCACAACATTACATCTCGTGGCATTCTGCGATCATTTTCTCAGACCCTTGCTTACAATAAGCAGTAGCCCTCTCATCTAAATCACCGCAGGGAATAACAGCGTTTGAATCAGCAAGCCCCGCCATCGTCGCACCCTCTTTAGTATATTGGACCACTTTTTCGCTGACAACAACGTCAGATATTTTGGTGAGAAGCTTTTTCACAGCGATTCCACCAGACCGAACCAAAATAGCGTTAGTTCCTCTACACAGATTATTCAATGTTCCGTAAGCGTCGTTGCATTCTGACTTAATTCTATACGCCTCTGTCAAGCACTCTTGCTATTTCTGTGACGGATTAGAACGCTGATACCACGCAGAACCCTGCGTGTACGGGTTATTGGCTGAGTATCTCTCCCCTGACGTACAGTATTCTTGCGGATAATGTGTCGTGGTAGACGAACCATCATTATAAGTCGTACGATCATACCCGCCTGCGTAGTAGCACTGTGAAGCGTGTACCCCAAAGGGAAAACAAAAAATTAGAAAAATTGAAGAAAGGGTAAAAGTGCGCGCTTTTAGCATGGTTTCCTCCTTAAAAATGCCATCTAGTTATAGGCTTGAAACGAAGCTACTTAAATTCAAGGTTTTTGTCTTTTGGCAAGACTGGGTAACTAAGAATATTCAGGCTAGTGGCAACACCTCCTTGTCGTTTTGTATAGGTAAGCTAGTATTAGATGCTAATTGATCAAATAACGATTTTCAACACTTAGAAGTATAATTTCCACCAATTGATTGGCGTAGATGGTATTTACATTCTTGGCCAAATAATCGGTGCCGACGATATGCTGAACCAGTCCTTTCTGTTTCTGAGGGTTAACCGCACGACAGTAGCGCTTAACATCGAGCTCACTGATGAGTGAGCCGTCGTAGCTACTTTCCGTGGTAGACATTGTAAATCCCTCTTTATCAGTCTAGTTGGATACTTTGTACGAAGTGGGCCTTGTGAACCTCATTCTTTGGGATGTCTTCGTCACTGAGATTGAAAGTGACAAAGGTATCATAGGGTTCATCCTGGACCTTGATAACAGTGAACTCGAAGTCGGATTGCCCTGCCAGAGTGTCTGACCAGGTTATTCGTTCGCCAGAAAATCCGGCTATTGTAGTGGAGGACCTTTCGTAGTTGATCAAAAGTGAGTCGCTTTTAATCTGAAATTCATCTACAAAATGGTCTACCACACTTTCCGTACTTCTCTGGTGCTCATTGAGAATTAGTATGCGGGCCGTTGAAAAATCCGACACTTTGAAGTTGACTTCTCGATCAGCGTACAAGGACGCCCTGTCATCAAAGAAGAAGGTCCAAGTGCTGGGGTAGGCAACGCTGATATCACCCTTTCGGTAGTGCGAATAATCGGAGGGAACTTCTGCATCCTGGGAGTCTGCGTCGGAATCGGCGTTACAGCCAGCGATAGCCGTGGCTACCAACAGAAAAGCTATAGATAATTTTGATCGAATGGAGGTCATCGATAGTCCCTTTGACGGAATTCCAAATGCGGAGGCTGGATACCCGGCTCCGCACTGCTGGAGAGCATACTACCAGACCAGTCTTGCCACAACGGTGAATGGGAACGTGATATGAGCAACTTTCCAAGCTGTGCGGGTTATCACAAACATACAGCAATACGGCAATGACCGAACACCATTCCACTGGCTGGAAAGCCCGGCATCGATAGCCCCTCCCTACGGCTCGCCCTCGATCAGGAAGGCTCGGCCACTGCTGCGTCGAGGGCGGCGATATCGATCTTCTTCATTGTCATCATCGCTTCGAAGGCGCGCTGGGCCTCGGCCCGATTATCACTCGTTATCAGGTCAAGCAGCCGCTGCGGCGTGATCTGCCATGCAAAGCCCCATCGGTCCTTACACCAGCCGCAGTCGACCTCCTCGCCGCCACTGGCGATGATGGTATTCCAGTAGTGGTCCGTCTCTTCCTGGTTTTCGGTGACCACCATGAAGCTGACGGACTCATTCGGCGTAACATTCGGACCACCGTTAAGGCCGAGGAACGACCGGCCGAGCACTGTGAATTCGACGGTTAGCTCAGTCCCTTTCTGGCCGCCAGGAAAGTCGCCGGGGGCTGTGTTGACCCGCTCGATAGAGCTGTCGGGAAAGGTTTTGGCATAAAACTCGGCCGCCTTGCGGGCTTCGCCGTGGTGGAACCACAGGCAGGTAACGAAGTTGGTCATATATTCGCTCCTTTTGTGTCAGTTATTTTCTTGCGCCCACCAGGGAGAACATGGCCCCCTGAGGATCGAGACCTTTGACCATGTATTCTTCACCGGGGGTTTCTTCGGGTCCAAGCAGAATCTCCCCGCCCTTGTCGGTGATGGTCTTACAGGCGATGTCGATATTGGCGCAACGGAAATAGTACTGCCACATTGGCTGCGGCATGTCCTCTGGTTTGGGCATGATGGCGCCGACAACCCTATTGTGGCGGATAAATTTGCTGTGTTTGTTGGGCATGGCTTTCCTCTAAGTCAGGTCGACTTCCGGCGCATCCAAGCAATGGATCGGCTAGGTGCGTGAAGCTAGGTATTGCAACCAGGGTTGCTACGCATTTATTATAACGGCCGTTGACCCTTGCACCTACCAACCAGGGAAAAGAGCTTGGCCTCTGATATGGACACTGCTAAACGATCGCTCCACGCCACTCTACTATTCTTATTGACGCTAGTTGTCGCCTGCACCGATGATCAGGGCGACAGTAGCGATCACGTAGCGAGTCCTGATAGCTACCAGAAGTACGAGGAGAAAGGTGTCAGTTTTGCCTATCCGGACAGCTGGTCATTTTCCTACGACGACTCCCCTTCCATATACACCAGTCGAGGCATTGGTCTCGATATCTCAGAGTTTTCGACTATTACCATCCTGATTTCTGAAGATAAGACGTTAGAGCTGGACTACGTCGCCGACCGCCTTCTCAGTGAGTTTCAGGTAAAAGAGAAAGATAGCATCAAAAACTTTACCAGAACGTCTGACTTGATCGGACGGTTTCCCGCTGAAACAGCAACGTGGGATGACCATTTCCTTGGGGAAACGCGATATGAGTTGACCGTCGCCAAGGTAAAGAGCAACCCTCATGACGTTTTTGTAGCATTCAGCTTGAGCGATGATGATATCGGCAATGCTCAGGATCACAAGGAGCGCTTTCTTAAAAGCATTCGTATTCAATAGCCGGGAGGATATATGGCCAACACGGATAGTACGTACGACGGGACCCTCATCAGCGAACTTGGCGTCAAACGCTACTTAAAGGGCAGGTCTGACCTGCCTACTTCCAATATCAATTTCTTTGTCAGGGGAGGCGCGGCTGAAACTGCCTGGAAAGAATGCAACTTCGGCTGCCACGGCCCCACTTACCGAAACCTGACCAAACCGAGCACTTTTCAAGAGGCTCTACAGCCGATTGATCAGTTTTCACCCACCCTTGCCGGGGTGGTGGACGGCATCCGCCACCAAACGGTAGGACGAGCTCAGAACCTGGCCGGCGGTATTGAGCGTACCGGCGAAGGGCTTATGCTGGGCGGTGACGACGCATTTCAGAACGTTGGCGAGGAAAACCTGGCCGCCTATGAGTTCGCCACCACCTGTTTCGAAAAGCTGGTCAACTTTGAAATCGACACTCTGGACAACCCGCTCTCGCAGGCGGTGCTCACCATTGTTAACGAGTACACCGCCGTTATCCCTGAGTGGGTACTGCGAAGCGCTTACCAGGATGGAGCCCTCAAGCTACCGGAGTCGGTCAACACTGTGTCGCTTATCAAAGCGGTCTCAATGGGCATTATCAAAGACGTCGATCAGATAGACCTGAGCGAAGCGATCAATCTTCTTAAGAACCCCTCCAAACGTTTCGCCGGAAAGCAGATTGGCAAAAAACTGGCTTCGGCTATGGGAGCAGTACTCGCTGCTACCATCTGTAAAAAGCTGATGACACAAGGGCCAGGACTGAACGCCACCAAACGGGACATTGCCAAGCTACGCAGCCATATGCGCGGCTTAAGAGGAGGACTGGGAGGAGCTCTACTCAAGCTCTTGCAAACCCAGGGCGTTCTGGACCGAGCCGGGGACGCCAGCCGGCGACTCAACCAGGCTAGCCCCAGGCTTTGGCGCTTGTTACGTTTTGACCTGAATGGCGCCAATATGGTCTATTTCCTGGTGGAGCCTCTTATAAAGGAATATGTGGATCGACTCGCTCTCCTGGAACGGAGGCCCCAAGAATTTTCAAAAGTAATGATCGCCTTGATGCAAGAAAAGCAGACAAAGAGTATTTTCTTTCCTGGTAGTGCAATGTAGTTGTAGTGCTTTAGTAGAACCTGACACCTGATAGGATGGTATTATTTTAGAACTAAGGGACCGGGTCGGAACTGCAAACTCCACAAGGATTGACAATGAGTAAACTTGGATTCTTTATTCGTTTTACCGTTACCTACACGCTAGTGATGGCGGCAGCGGGCATAGCGATAAGTCTTATGGGGGCCGGCAGTTCCATAGGCCTCAACGCGCCCATACTTATGGGTATTGCCTACTGGTGCTTTTATACTTTTTCAACGAAGAACGCCAGAATCATCGGTGATGACGAGAAGTGGAAGCTGATCTTTCTTGCTCTGGCCGGTGATATTCTAGCCAGCGTTTTGCTGGGCACTCCGACGGCGATGGCCAACGACCTTCCCATAATGTTCCTTGCTGTCGGCCTTGCCATCATCGCACCATTGCACTTTTTGCTATTAATGCTTGCGAATTATGCAGTGAAGAAAGCGCTCATAAAACAACGTCCCGAACTGTTAGAGAACTGACATCGTCACTGTATTTTCACAGATGCTCATGGTTGCCTGTAACGACAACCATGAGGGTATGTCTGAGCGGGAGCCCCCACCCGATGGATACCAGGTGGGCAGATCAGAAGGATTTACTCTTGCGTATCCCCAGATTCGGCCACAGCAGCATCAAGGGCGGCGATATCGATCTTCTTCATGGTCATCATCGCTTCGAAGGCGTGCTGGGCCTCGGCCCGATCATCACTCGCTATCAGGTCAAGCAGCCGTTGTGGCGTGATCTGCCATGCAAAGCCCCATCGGTCCTTACACCAACCGCAGTCGACCTCCTCGCCGCCATTGGTGATGATGATGTTCCAGTAGTGGTCCGTCTCTTCCTGGTTTTCGGTGACCACCATGAAGCTGACGGACTCATTCGGCGTAACATTCGGACCACCGTTAAGACCGAGGAACGGCCGGCCGAGCACTGTGAATTCGACGGTTAGCTCAGCACCTTCCTGGCCGCCAGGAAAGTCGCCGGGCGCGGCGTTGACCCGGTCGATGGAGCTGTCAGGAAAGGTTTTGGCATAAAACTCGGCCGCCTTGCGGGCTTCGCCGTGGTCGAACCACAGGCAGGTAACGAAGTTGGTCATATCGACTCCTTTGTGTGAGTTATTTTCTTGCGCCCACTAGGGCGAACAATGCCACATTGGCAGCGGCATGTCTTCCGGTTTGGGCATGATGGCACCGATAGCCCCGTTGTGGCGGATAAATTCGTATAAGACCATCAACGCTATGGGCACTCCGGGCTGGAACACGGTAAACTCGCCACTTGGCATTTGAAGCCAATAGCTATCAGCAATGTGATGATTAGGAGTGTACAGGGGGTGTCGTGTTTTCACTAAGGCGCAAAGGCGATTACCGTCTGCAGTTTACACGTGCGTTGAAGCGGCCAGGGAAGTACAGAGTCGAGCTCTACCTGTTTACGCCCTATGAAGGGCGGTTTTCGGAGTGGACGCTGTCTGAGCAGCAATTCTTTTTCAAGGCCCTGGAACATCGCTTTCGTCTTCTGGGGCACCCTGACAAAAACCGGGCCGGAAAGTCTGGAAACTCGTTCACCCTGCTCTCACCACACTATGAAATCCAGTATGGGTCCTGGCTGTTCCAGTACCGAGCGTCGATAGACCATCTGCGCCAACAGATTCTGACCGCGGAGCTGGCAAACGAGCCCGTAAGGCGCGCCCTTCGGTTGATCCAGAACTTCGCCCGGCGGCTACGAAAGTCCAGCCCGGAGCAAGATAGCCATCATCGTTACTTTCGACTGGTGGACGTTTATTTTTCCTGGCACGCGGAACAGTTCCTGCTTGAGTGTATGGCCATGGATGGGTTCTCGGAACTCGATCATGAGCTGAAACAGTCCATCGGGGCGTTTCTGGAGCAGGAGTACCGATACCGGCGCGAGTTGAAGTACGAGCCGGATTTCCGTGGCAGCCCGACCCGCCTCTGGAACCGTATGAGTCTATACCTGAGGTTGCTGGAGTTCCCGGTCGTGCTGCGCTCCAAGGTGAGCGAATTAGGCTCAGGAACGCGAAAGTTGGTCAAAGCCGTGACGACGATGCTCGTCATGTCATTATTCACCTACTTCCTGTTCAATACCCGCGCCAACAGTCAGCAGCTGTCCCTGGCTCTGCTTCTTGCCATTGCGCTGACCTATGCGCTCCGGGACTTGCTGCGCGATGACATGATAACGCGCCTCACAGACTGGTTGCGCAAGGGGCGGCCACGCTGGAAGATTCGTTTGTTGATGCCATACACCCACCAGCTGCTCGCCTTGCAGAGTGTATGGCTGGACTACCGTAAACGGCCCGACTTGCCGCAACTGATTCTTGACCACTCCAGTACCTGGGCCGCCAATGAAGAGCGCCAGATCATCTGCTTCCGTTCAATGTTGAACCTGGATAAAGCCGCGCTGGTTGAGAACCACATTCAAGAGCGTCTCAGCCTGGACTGCGAGGAGCTCTGCTCATTGATCCAGGCGACCAGAAACAAAGTGTTCACCTGGGCTGACAAGGATGACCCGTCCTCTGCCGTTGAGGCCCACCCCATCGATAAGCAACATGACTACGATCTATTACTGGTCACTTCTGAAGTCAGCCAGGGCTACTCATCGGCCCAGCGATGGCGCCTTCGCCTGGGAACGTCTGGCATCGTCAAGTGCGAAACCAGGAAGGTAGATTGGCCCAGCCCCGAGGAGCAGGTGAACAGAAAAGCGATGAAGAGCCTGCGCAACCGTTTTCGACAGCGATGATCATTCATGGCTGTCGAAATCGGTTCCTTCACTGCGTGTTTGGCGTCAACATTCCCGTAGGCCTTTCTACTTCCGGTATTACGTCAATCTTCGCTCGGTCTGACTGCGCCCTCTCTACCAAAATGATACCGCGAGCACGTAGCTTTTCAAACCCCCATAGGCAGACCGCTACTGCCGCACCGGCAAGCACTATTCCGCTGCCGCCCAGGACATGGCGCTCGCTAAAGCACGTCCAGACAAACTGCCCCACGCATAATGCAGCGACCACCAGCAAGGTTGGCGCTCGGCCAATCAAACCGACGATAAAAACGCCGAGAGGAGCACCCAACGCGACAACCGGCGCTGCAGCTAGCCAGTTCTCGTACACACCAGGCTGCCAGGAGTTGCTGAGGGTTTTTACCAGAACGCCCAGTACGGAGGTAAACGCCATAATGACGACTGAAGTGGGGATGGCGATTTTAAGATCCGCCCGACAAAGCAGCACCAAAACAGCATAGATCACCATATCAACGCCCACCCCCGTCACGCCCACCGCCAGTGCACAGGCGCCAATACCGACAATAAAGCCGACTTTCTGATCCCACTTTTCGTCAAACTCGGTCATGCCGGAGTGACTGGCAATTTCCCGGACGCGATAAAGATGGAGAATTCCGAAGCTTCCCCAGATCACGGCGAATATCATTTTTATCCACAAGTCCGGAATAAGGGGCGCCAATACCAGTATGCCTAGCGGCGTGCCCAGCAAGGCCCCCAACATGGCACCCTTGAGCATCGACCCAGCCAAGGGCTGTCGACGGACCAGGATAAAGATACTGGCACTCACCATGCCGATAGATTGCACCGCAAAGCTAAAATCCCGACCTAAACTAGCAGGAAGATCGAATAGCAAAACCAAAACCGGAAAGCCCACCGTACCGCCGCCCATCGGGGTGGAGCCTGCAGCGTAGCTACCGACAGCCATTGCCGTGGCAATAGGCCAATGGGATTTTACCGCTTCCCATTGGCCATGCTGCTGAACCAACAGGAGCCAAACCGCATAGAACAAAAACATCGATAAAAACCACAACCAAATCGGTCTTCTGCCGAAAATCGACCCTATATCTTTGGGTGCGGGTTTAAGCGTATCAGACATCATAGTTGGCCACCTGCCCTTGCATTGTAGCGTTTTCAGAGTTCACAGATCGTGCCTTTAGAAGACGCCTTTTCAGGTCATACATAACCTTCTTAAGAAGCAACCCGTACATACGTTTTTTGGGGTAAGCGATTGGAAAAGATTCGAGGAACATTTTTGCGGCTTCCGGCTTTGCGTGTGGGCCATTGAGCCTGTACTGAGCAGAAAATTGCGTACCAAACCACATCTTAAGATACATTTTCCGATCTTTGAAAAAGGACGGGATCTCCGGTTTACAACCCACCAGATCAGCCAAAGAGTCAATGTAGGTGTTATAGTTCACAAGGGAGGAAACGTGGGGCGTAAGATGGTACTCTTTCTCCCAAGACATGCGATCCTTCTTCGCCTGGCGATCCCGTTCGGACTGACTGGGAATCTCGCGTTTATCACTGCACAGCAATGCGAAGTATCGGCTTTGCATCTCAGAAAGAGAGGGAATCCCGCCCTGATGAGGCCTTGCAAACCCGATGAAGGCCAGAGTCTTATCAAAATCCCGGTGAAACATCTGTTTATAAAGATCTCTGGTATTTGTGATCTTTACGTCCATAAACGGGAACGTGGTCTTGAACCCTGTACAGAACATTATCGAATCAATCTTCTCACTAATGCCATCCTTGAAGATTACGGAGTCTTTTGTGATCCGTTCTATACCACTGAAGTTCGCTTCTACCTCGCCATCGACGATGTGGGTGAACAACCGCTCATTCTTTGTAATCACTTGGTGGACCGGAGACCCTGACGCTTTAGTCCACTCCGTGCGCCTAACCATGGCGGGATTTCTACTCACCAACGACTTACTTAAAAACTTGTCTACTAGATCCCTGTGTGCCTTGTGAGGAAGGTGGTGAATAATCCGGGAGGTGAAAACGGAAGTGTCGATGGTAAAGAACGGGTCCTTTTGAAAAGGAATAACACGAGGAGCCACTGCCGGGTATCGGCGCAAGGAAAGAATGCATTTCTCACTGACCGTTGAAATCTCGGACGTTATGTCGGAAGAACTCTCCCCGAGCCCAACGCACAACACTCTCTTTCCTTCAAATGCTTCTTTGATGACATAGTCTTTTGAGTGAAGGACACTGCCCTCAAAACTATCGAGCCCATTAACCTCAGGGATCTTTGGCTCCTGAAACATCCCGGAGCAGACGGCTACCGCATCGAATGTATGTGTTTCAACGCCTTCACCCCTTTTCTTAGTTTTGACGACCCATTGCTTCCCTTCCCGTTCAACGGATAACACCATTGTATTCAGGTTAATGCATGGAAAAAGATAATTTTTAGTAATATATCGGTTAAGATAGTCCCGATAGTTTTTTGCCGTCCAGAACTTAATTCGCTCCTCCGTTGGAACATAGTCTGAGAAGGCCATAAAATAGTTGGTAACAGTGAGATTCAATGAGTCATAAGAAAATCCGTCCGGAGAGAAAACGCCACCAGAACTGCTGTTCTTCTCGAAGCACGTCACCTCGTGGCCTTCCTCCTTCAGCTCCTTAACTGCTGCTATTCCGGATAGCCCTGCGCCTATAACTGCTACTTTTCGCTTCATACAATGTTCCTTTCAAAGAGTTTCTCATCCTTCATTGAAAAGGATAGCAGTGTTTGAGATAAGCAGTTAGCTCCGCGTATATCGTCCACAATGAAGTCAATATACTCGTCCAAGCCTTGATCTTCGTCGTTCCAAATGAAGGGTTTATCCGACGAGAATGGGACCTTCATCAGGTTCATCGCGGCCTCATAGAATGACCGCGTGGACTCCGAAAGATATTTACGGGGATCGTAGGTAGAGAACTTTTGGTGACTCCTGAGATCTACCGCCTGCAGGCCGAATATCAGACATATCGCCACATAACGCTCCATCAGATATAGGCTCTCCTTTGCCAGTGCGGCCGACCCCATGCTCAAGCTATTTATATTCTGGTTAAACATTTCTGCGTGAGAGGGAAATTTGTCAGCGAGTGACTGCCCATAGAACCCGATCATCGGCATTATGGAGTTGCCGCATATTTGCAGGCCATTCAACCCCATATTGGTAATTGCCATATTGCCTTTCAGTCCCGGAGGGAGTCCGTTACTGAATGCAGGCGTTACCAATAGCGAAATCTGGACGTCCATATACTTCGCAACGACACCCAGGTTATATCTCAGCCTATCCATAGCCACACTGGGATACTGACCCAGAAAGTTTCCACAATGGTATGTGGTTCCTGAGTCCGCATCTATCAGCGGATTGTCTGTTACGGAGTTTGCTTCGATAGAGATCTGGCGCTCACCGGTCTCCATTTCCTCCACAATAGGCCCGAAATACTGCGGGTAGCAGCGAAGTGAATAGCGATCCTGTATTAGCTTTCCTTTCTCGTGAACATGTTCTCCGTCCCGTTCGGTCCGACACAACTGGGAGCCCTCAAGAAGAGAAGCCATGTGTCTGGCCGAGAAAACCTGCCCCTCATGAGGCTTGTACATGTGAACGAAGGCGTTCATCGACTCACGACTTGCCTCCAAACCCTGATAGAAGAGTGCGTTATTCCCTATGGTAAGGGTCAGCAGTGTCTTAGCCCGACTGAGGCAGTTCGCCGCAACCCCTGTGTGGACAGAGGTACCGTTGACGATCGCCAACGTCTCCTTGGGCATAAAGTCGATAGGCTCAACATTCAGCCGCTCAAGCGCCTCTTTGCAGCTGACCAGCTCTCCCTTGAATGAAGCCTTATAGTTAGGTAGCCCCCGGAGCAGGCCCGCGAGATAGGACAAGGGCACCAGGTCGCCACTGGCCCCAATTGACCCCAAACTGAACATTGTCGGACATACATCTTCATTCAGAAAAAGTATGATTCTCTCTATCAACTTTCTTCTTACGCCTGAAACACCGTGCGTCAATGACGTAGCCCTTAAAAGCATGCCAGCGCGAACATCGGCGTTTGACAGTCTTTTTCCTGTTCCGACCTTTTTATCCAGAAATATTTTGTTCTGAAAGGCAGCCAGCTGGTCCTTGGGTATCGACAAATCCGCCATGGCGCCGACACTTGAGGTAACGCCATATATCGATTCACCTCTTTCGGCAGCCTCTTGAATAAAACGATGGGATTCCGATATACGTTTCAGAACTTCCGGATCATCAGTGAGTCGGACTTTTCGGTGCTCGACAGCGACAGCCCTTACACTGTCTAGGGTTAATGGCTCTCCGATAACAACATCTTCTTTTATCTTCATATCCATAACGTTGATTCTCACTTCCTTTATTAAATGTTGGAGATATCAGACTGAAAGCGCCTGTTCCCCTGAACGAGGCCTAGCGGCCAAACCCAAAAGTGTAAGCCCAGCATGGTTAGAACCTCCCTTAAGTCATGCTCTCCTTTCAGGTAACATACCGTGTCTTTGGCGACGGGTTTGGATCCTACTCCGTGCAAACGATAGTGAGCACCATTGACAGCGCCTGTGAGCACGCGCCACAACAGAACGGGAGACGCTAATAGCTTCCATGGATCGGGCCTACAGCCAATTAGCGTGGCGAGCTTATCCATGTAGGGGATCCAGCTGACCACCACATTTTTCTCCGGCAAACCTGGAAACCTTTCACGGTTCTGTCTTCGCTCACATTCAATGTGTTGCTTCCATTCTTCTATCGCCGGGAGCATAAGCCTTCCGGAGACCACTTGGGAAAAGAGCCTGGCCTGAAGCTCACCAACAGGTGGGATGGCACCCAAGGCAGGCCGCGCGAAGCCACAGAAGGCCAAACGACTACCTACATCAGGGTCAAACATATTCAGGTACATTTCGCTCGGGTGTTTCGCGGCTTTTCCGCCGGGCAACTCCAAAAATGGAAATGCGGGAATGTAGCCATGCGCAAACAATACGATGTCCGCGGACTCTCTACGACCATCAGAAAAAACTACTCCGTTCTCTTCAAACCTTACAATATCACGCTCAATATCGAGCTTCCCTTCCAGGATCGCCATGATAAAATCATCGCTTTTGGTTGCGGTTTGTGTATTTGGCCCCGTATTCGAAATCTGTAGAAGCTTGGCTCTTACTGCTGAGCTCGGTGTATGGTTGCCCATATACTGACAAAGGCGGCGCCTCATAGACATAAAGCCGTTTTTAAGGAAAATGGGAGCGGCATTACGTATTCTATTGGTGTCATAATCGTTAGCTTTTCCGGTCAACGGGTTTATGCGGGGAATAACAAACTTACCCCGTTTCACACTGACCGTTACCTTTTCTGAAAACTTACTGAGCTCGTAAGCAATGTCCGCCCCGGACTCACCCAACCCGGCAATAACAACTTTTTTGTCTTTAAAATCCTCCGGACCTTTGTATTGGGAAACATGCCTAACGTCGCCCTTAAAGCCTTCAAGTCCGGGAAGAGAAATGGGCTTGGGCGTTTGATGCGTACCGGTGCATATGGACACATTGTCACAGTCCATGATTTCTACACTGTCCGTGCTCAAATCACGGACTGAGACTCGCCAGCCACAACCGAGAGGTTCCACCCTTTCTACCTGGCAACCAAACCGAATGCTTGAACTCAAATCAAAATGATCGGAATAGTCTTCCAGGTAGTCGACATACTGCTCGTGGTTATGATGAATAGAAGAGGGGTTTGAAGGTGGGAAATCCGAAAAGGCAGTCACCCAAGGCGAAGAGGTCAAGCGGGCACTCTTCCAAACACCGCTGGGCTTGTTTTCGTCGTAACGATAAACACCGCCTACCCCAGGCTTACTCTCAAAGCAGGTTACCTCTATCCCGAGCTCCCGACACTCTTTGACGACAGCCAGGCCGACCGGTCCAGCACCGATCACCACCACGGTTCCGGATTTTGGCTTTCGATCCTCAACAGGCCGCATCAGGTGAGGCTTCTTGGAGATCAATCGAAGCTGGTACGCGAGAAATGCAATCACCCAAACGAAAAACACTGATGCAAGAAGATTGATCAGCGACGTCGAATTTCCACTGACCACCAGGACTGGAAGAATAGCCAGCAACACAAAAGGTAAAAGCCCCACTACTGTGAGCATCGCGCTTACAAACTTCGCAGTCATGCTGTGTGTCCAATGGCGTTCCTTACCGGCTGCCATAGCTGCCGCCTTTATCCCAAAAGGGTCACCCTTAAAAGGCTTATCCTCAAACGCCAACTCCCCATGATCAACCGCAGATAATGATTGTTCTTCAAAACCAGCCGTATTCATATATGTACGTCCTTTCCCAAAATATTTGATAAGTCAATTATCACCGCTTATAAAGTGCGTTTAGAATTTTTCTGAAACTGGATATCGCGCGCAAAACGATCCCCTGAAAGCGCGAATGCGCAACATCGGAGCTGTCAGTTTTAGTAGTAAAAAAAGTTACCGATAGGTATCTCTACGAAGTGACTGCGCAGTCATTCCTTGCCAAATCCATCGGGATATTTTAGGCCACCATTCCTTTTCTGACTTTTTTTGATCTATTTTCGGCGCACTACCGCCTACCCTCTCATTCGGAAGGAACCATTCATTCATATGGTTATTAAGTAGGGCAACATCCTCAAGGAGGCAGTGGCAATAGACATACCCGTCAGGCCTGACCACATAGACATGGGGCTTATCATAGCTACCATAGCTGGACTTGAAGCGCTCGCCACCCTGTACTGTGTAGACGCTTGCATTTCTTCCAAATTTCTCTGATAGCGAGTTGGCAACTGCAGAGGTTTGGCCCGGTTCACTATCGCCATCCTGCACGATCAGAAAAGACATTCGTGGATGACGCAGAAGATCGAACAGCCACCTACCCCCCTCAACTTGTACATTTGGAGCTCTCGTCCCGGGTAAAATGCCGTTGGATAGTCGAAGTTCAGGCGGCAGTGACATTGCATCGCAGTAGTTGTGGCTTAACCCCGAGATACGCATCACCGTGCTTTCGTGCCACCCCTTTGCTTGGGTAAGCGTCAGGCGGTCCTCCATACCCTGGCCATGCGCCATGATGATGTCGTGCATCGCGTCAGTACCTTCAAGGACCTGCTTTCCCACTGGAGAGCGCTCTGACGCATACGTGTCCAGCAAGCTGGGGGCAGCTTGATTCAGTGCCACAAACGCCAGTTTCCAACCAAGATTGTAAGCATCCTGCATACTGACATTCATGCCCTGGCCCCCTGAAGGAGAGTGGACATGGGCGGCGTCGCCTGCCAGAAATACGTTGCCAATGCGATATTTTTCGGCAATACGTCGTCGCACTTCCCATCGCCTTTCGAGTTTGGGCGTGGCCAGAGTGATTCCCTCAAGATGTTCATCCAAAAGGTTCTGAAAGCGCTCCCTTTGGGTAATCCTTTGATCATCGGCCCGATTGACGCTCACCCCACTCACGCCAATCCGGTGGTAGCCATCCGGCAGCTTGGTGATAAGCACAAAGTTTTCTTTTGAAATATAGTAATGTACAAGCTCGTCCTCACCATTGAAGCCTTCGAGCTTTGTATCCATCATTTCCATGATCATTCCATCGTACTTACTGCCACTGTCGTTCAACCCCACCGACTTCCTTACAAAGCTATGAACGCCATCACACCCAACAATCCAGGTTGGCTCTACAACTTCCCTGGATCCTGTCTTCCCGTAAGACAAAACCGCCCTGCACTTATCTTTACCCCGCTCTAGGCCAACGATTTCGGTTGACCATTGAGGACGAATATCGTATGTCGACTCCAAGTGCTCTCTGAGGTGCTTGTCGGTCCACCCTTGGTCGTAGATAAGGACGTAGGGGTAGGTTGAATCCATTTTCGAAAAGTCAAGCGATGGGCGAACATCTTTCCCTTTGAAATTAAATCTGAACCCCCTGCTTTTAATGCCGCCCTTGAGAAAATGGTGAACAAGCCCCATATGTTCAAGCATCTCCATTGTTCGCGCGTGTAGCGTGAAGGCTCGAGGCATCATAGTTGGCCCGTCACGCTTATCAATCAGGCGAAACCTAACTCCTCGACGCGCCAGCTCAATTGCCAGAACCAGCCCAGTCGGGCCGCACCCCACTATCAGTATCTCATCCCTTCTTGAGTCCTTCATTCGCGTTTCTCCAAATCAAAAATATAGACGTGTGCAAGACTGAGTAAACATCAAAAGTATCGACGAAGATCCAACTGAATATAGTCATCTGCTCTAAAGGCGTAAATTGGGTCCTCTCTGCTAACATTGCTGAACACCCTTACCTCTGCTTCAAGAGACCAGCTGTCATTCAGCCTACGACTTCCTTCAAAAGAGAAAAAACGCGACCCGCTATCAAGGTCTACACTGACCAAGGCCAGCAATTCTGTACTTTTGAAGTCATTCAGCATCCACCGCGCCCCCAGAGCCAAATCGTTTTGATTGGCTGTTTCACGAATCCCCCTGCGATCGTCAAACTGGTACTCAAGTAAGACGCCAAGGTCCGAGGATGAACCACCGACCCCGAACAAACTGTATTCAAAGCCTCCTACCGCTGCAGTATTTCGTTGCGCTTCCTTTTCCTTCAAGCTGATGGCTTCCAACTTCCAGAGCCATGCCCCTTTGGTCATTTGCAAGTCAATCCCCGTCTGCTCTACGAGCGGATAATATGGCGTTAAAGCTACAACGTCCCCAGCGGAGCCAACCGGGAGCAGTATTGGATCTCTGGAGGTTCCGGAAAAATGAGAAGCACCCACGTCCCAGTCACCCAGCACTTTGCTCCAGCGCATTGCGAAGTCAATGTGGTCATCGCCCTCCTCCGCTTGATATTGCGCGCTGTCACCATCGACAACGACTGGCGTTCTGAGCCGCCCCTCCCTTCCGGGAAACGTCCTCTCCCGAAACCCCAAAAGAGCGTACAACTCGAGCGTCCCCCAGCTGCGCTGGGTCAGTGCGCTGATCATTGGCTGGCCGAGTTTATCCTCGCCATCAATGTTCTCCACCAGATCATCCTGGTTAATCACATCGACCAGATGCACGGATTCCGTGACGCCCCAAAATACCTGACGAGCCCCCAGGTATAGCTCTGCGCTATCGAACTGACGCCACCAATACAGCTGGCGTATATCAGCGTGGGTTCGCTCCTCATCGCTACTATCAGCCCGCGCAAAACCAGAAACGACTAGGCGCTGACGGTAGTCATCCCAGTCCCGAAAGTACTCAACGTCCGAGGCAACAGAGATAGACGCATCGGACTGATCGGGGTGGAGCGCCTCCTCGGGGAAGAGCCTGGTTTCCAGGCTCAAAAACCCCGTGAAATCACTTGCCAACGTGGGCGTAGCGGCGAGGCAGGTCAGCATCACCAGAATCGAGAAGGTCGGCCCAATGAAAAAGCTCTTAGCGGAAGAAGACATATCCTTTAACACGTTATACAGAGTCCTTACCTGGCCCGTCGCAAGCTATTCTTGTTGAAGTCCTGATCGGAAAACCCGTTATCGAACTGCCAATCGTTAAAATATAGGTCGGTGCTTTTTCCCGTCTGGTGATTGACCATTGCGAACTGTCGGGCCCTCCAGTACTCATCTAGGAATTGTTTGTAATCCGATGCTGAGAGCGTTTTCAGTAGGTCGCCTTTCCGATCGTAGAAGTCGATTTTCCAAACACGGTAGTGGTCCTTATCAAGCCATACCTCCTGACGGGAGTACCCGGATTTTGGGTCGACTGGCACACGCTCTATTACGAAGTGATCTCTCTCCTCCCAGACCTCATCCCGCAAGTACTTGTATGTGTACTTCTCAACCTCTTGGGAAGAAAGGTCTTCAAATGCAAACTCGCTTCCCATAAAAGGGCCGGATTTGTTACTTGAAGAAATACGTTTTACTCGCTTAAGTGCTGGAAGGTATAGCCATTGATCATCCGGCCCCGACTTGTGAGTAAACGATAGAAACGCGGTACCTTTTACATCTCGAGGGTTGTCGAATACGATTAGGGTTTTATCACCATCGTTCTCTTGTTCTAACGTTTTACTACGCATTCTTCGTTCTGTTTCCTCCCCATGCCGATTGCGAAGAACCATCTCCATGCTGTTTCTCGAATCGCCAAAGCCGGCATCACGCTTATCAGCCTCAACAGCGATCTCCAGACCTCTTTCTTGTGGTTGTGGGTCAACTGGTTCCGCGTGGGCGGCACCACTACAAAGGGCGCCGACAATCAGTACTGCCGAAAGAGTCGCTTGAAGTTTTTCAGGCAGGGTTATGTACATAATCTTCGTCCTCGCTATCGCTGATCAAAGTGGTTTCAGTATCCTGTTGTTCACGCCGATGGTCGAGCAACAACAATGAAGGAAGCAATGAAAATACGGCAACCAGCGCGAAGAAGATGGTAATCGCGGTCAAAATGGCCATATTCGCGTTCATTCCAAACGTCGATTGCGCAAGTACAGTAAAACCGGAAATAAGAATGATGGAAGTCACCAATATGGCAACACCTACGGAAGAGAATGCGTACCGAATGGCTCCTTCAATATCGAGGCTTCTCTCCCTGCGCGCACGCTGATATTTGCTAAGAAAGTGAACCGTGTCATCCACTACGATACCTAGCGCCATACCTGCCACCATTGACACTGCGACATTGACTTCGCCCACCAAAAGCCCCCACAGACCGAATGAAAGCCCTGCCGGTAGTAACGTGGGAATCAAGCTGAGCGCTCCCAACCGAACGCTTCTCAGTGCGATTGTAATCAGCAGTGCGATGACAATGACCGCAAGGAACGTTCCCAGCAACATGTTTTTAATATTTCGCTCTGCGATGTAGGCAAACATGATTGCTGGGCCAACACCATGCGCTTCTATCTCCGCGTTCTGTTCAAGCCACTGCGTTCCCCTCTCTGCAAACTCGCGCAGTTGTGCGGAAGGCATGTCCTTTAGGGTCACGACCAACTGAGTAGAAGATTTGCTGACATTCAGTTGATTGTTCAGGTCCAGGCCGTATGGAAGAGAGAGTTCATATAGCAGTAGATACTGCGCCGCCAGCTCTGGATTTTCGGGAAGGCGGTAGTACGCGGGGTCGTCGGCGTGCAGGTTTTTATTCAAACGCTGAAACGTGTCGCTAATCGTATTGACATGACGCACTTCAGGCTGTTGTCTCAACCAACTTGAAAAGCCATCTATCTTTTCGAGGAAATCCGGGTCACTGACACCGTTATTGGTGCCTGAGTCCAGTGAATACTGGACCTGATAGATACCCGATAAGTTGTCATTGATAAAGTCAGTATCTTGCCGAAACGACGTGGATTCATCGAAATAGGTGACAAAATTGTCATCCAGCGTATTCAACGGGATGAGGGCCAACAGTGTGACCGACACCAGCAGTACGGCCACCAACACTGGCCGGTGGCGAAGTACCACAAAGTCACCCAAGCGGTTGATAGCTCGATCGACAGCTGTTTCGCTTTTTTTATCACGCGCTTTCACTGGCAGGAAAGCCATCAACGCAGGCAGAAGCCCCACTGAGAAGAAGAACGCCGCCATCACACCTATAGCGGTTATATTTCCCAGATCTCGAAATGGAAGAGCGTCGCTGAAATTCATAGAAAGAAAGCCAACAGCCGTGGTCAAAGACGTCAGAAATACCGGCCCAAAATTGACCCGGACACTTTCCCTTAACGCCTCAATCTTTCCGAGCCCTTGCCGCATTCCACCGAACATGGTGACCAGGATATGGATTGAATCAGCAACCGCCAGGGTCATAATGATCGTCGTCGCCGCTGACGAGGGGGGAGTCAGCTGTATCCCAAGGTGGCCCGCCGCTCCCATGGCGGTTAGCGTAGAGAACACGATTACGGCTGTCGTTACTAAGGTGGCCGTCACTGAGCGAAGCAATAGGAAGGTAATCAGCAGGATGACAAGGTACATCATCGGCACCAGTGTACCCATGTCCTTCATAGACGATTCGAAAAACGCGTTGAACAACATGACCGTACCGGTCGCACGCACTTGTACACCGTATTTTTCTTCAATATCGGCTATCATTTCTCTAGCGGCGGTTACCGCCTCTGGCCCCGCGTCCATGGACTTCTCTGGAAGCTGGAAAGTCACGTTGACGCCAGCAATCGACCCTTCAGCGTTAACCAACTTTCCTGACAGCGCCGGCTCATTCAGCGCAACCTGTTTAACTCTGGCCAGATCCTCCTGCCTGAGGTTTTCGGCCCCCTCCACCAAGTCCTGCACGACCAGGTTGTCACCCTCCGCGTAGGTATGCTGGAAGTTTGTTAACGAGTCCACCCGTAAAGAATACGGCAACTGCCAGGATCGGGTCGTCAACTCCTCGACCGCCGCCAGTGAATTTGCTGAAAACGCGTCACCCTCAGCCGGTACCACGGCGAACAGAATGTTATCGACCTTGGTGTACGTTCGCTGAACCTGCTCGAATTCCTGAAGCTGGGGATTGTCTTCACTGAAAAAGACTTTGTAGTCGTTGTTCATTTGAAGGAATCGACCGCCAGATGCGGCCATGATTGTCAGAACCACTGACGCTATCAGCACCAGCCAGCGCCAGCGAATCACCCAGTCCGCGAAACGCCCGGCCCATTCATTTCTATCGTTTTTGGAGTGCATTCACCCTCTCCCTAAGATGTAGAAGTATCGATTGATGTTCAATTTCCTGACATATTTGCCAGAGTCTAAATTGCGCGAATCCTGACGAGCCTAGAACTCCCAGGATTAGGTGGATTTCTAATGAGTGCCCCGAATGGGGTAGTTATTGTCTGGATTGAGAATGAATTTCAGCCCCATCAACACTGAGGCTGGTTCCGGACGGGAAAAGGGAGCATTGGATATATCAATGATTTGCAGGTCGCCCTGAGCGTTAACGACGAACAATGCGGGCTCTGCATAAGGCCGGTCGGTTTCAGACGACGAAATAGGGCTGGAAATGTACACTCCCAACTCCCTCATTTGATTGACGCTCAAGTCGGACCCCACCTCAAAATCAGGGCCTACCTTTTCCATGTGGACCTTCGCTTTGTCTGCCGTATCGGCAGAAATGGCAACGACATCGACTCCAATTTGTCGGAACTCAGGGAGAAACTCATTCAATTTCGCCAGGTAACTTGTGCAAATGGGGCAGTGTTTGCCCCGATACACCACTATCAATCGACACTTGAAGGAGTTAGCAGGCGTCGGCAGGTGGATTTCTCCACCGCCCAGTTTCGCAACGGCAATATCCGGCAGTGCCTTCCCTGCCGCCAGTTTGGTAGAACTCACTGTCTTTCCTCCTGTCTAATTTTGTAACGATCGATATTTAATTAGATAAAGAAGAAAAGGTCAATAGTAATGGAGCGCATTCATTAAATTATCAACGTTTCAGAAATGACTTATTTATAGTATTTAAGCACCGCCACAAGGGTGTACAACGTGCTATAAAGTGCAAAAACTTGGTTTTATGTGACAAACAGTATAAAATTTACACAGTTGAAAATTTAACAGGATTTGTAACGAATGACACAAAAAAGAGCTGGTAGACCGCTCTCTTTCAACCGAAGTGAAGCGCTTTTGGCGTCAATGCATGTGTTTTGGGCGAAAGGCTACGAGGGAGCATCGATTAAAGATCTGACTTCTGCGATGGGAATTAATAGTCCAAGCCTATACGCCGCGTTTGGGGACAAGCACAGGCTTTATCTCGAGGCAATTGACTACTACGCCTCAAACGACGCTTGTGCGCCACTGGTTGTGTTTGAAACCGAACCTGATATTACTCAGGCCGTGCGTTCTTTCTTGAGGACCGTTATCGACTACAGCACCGAAAACGCCAGCGGAGTGAGGGGCTGCTTTCTGAGCTCGTGCGTTTCAACCAGCGCTGGGGAAGTGGAGGGTGCGCAAGAACGACTGCAAAACGCCATTGTGGATACTGACGCGCGAATTGCGAGACGGTTTGAACTCGAAAAGGCCCGGGGTGAGCTACCCGAGGATCTTCCCTCCCTGGAGCGGGCGAGACTGATGCTAGACCTTCGGCAAGGTTATGTGTTTCGGTGTCGCGCCGGGTTAGATCCCGATAGCATGAGAGCCGACATTGAGTTCAGGGTACAGATGATCTTGGCTCCGCCGTGTAAAGGGTAAGGGCCTTGAGTTTTTGAACGATGCGATTACCTGGGCTCTGCCGCAACCCCAAACCGTATCAACCATCCCTCAATGGCGCGCATGCTCTGTGCGAGCCCGCATGAAGTGATCCAAGGCTACGATGCTAGCGCCGTTCTTAGTGGGTTCAATAGTTTGGGAATATAAACAGGAGGATCAATGTTTACTCAAAAGGATATAAAGGACTATTTGGCGATTGAAAATGAAGTCAGAGAAAAACGAAGAAGGCAGCTCTGGCATTCCCTGAATTTCGGCATTAAACTGTCCGTAAAGTGTGCTGATCGAGCCAGTCAATGAATTTGCAAGCCCTCTACCGCCAGCCCCTGTCAGGGGGCCACCGTACCGGGATGCCGGTCCTAAATATTATCACTGCTCTACTCTTGGCGTTTCTCGCGAGTACTGCCAATGCGGATATCGATCTGGTGAAGGTCGACAAGTCAGAAAGGAGAATGTACCTCATTGCTGACAATGAAGTGGTAAGAGCCTATCGTATCGCCCTTGGCGGCAACCCCAAGGGGCACAAGCAGCAGGAGGGGGACCAGCGAACGCCGGAGGGCGAATACACCCTGGACTACACGAAAGAAGACTCCGCCTTCTACCGAGCCATGCATATCAGTTACCCCAATGAGTTCGATACGGCGAACGCCCTGCAGAACGGGGTCTCGCCGGGCGGATTCATCATGGTGCACGGCCAGCGCGAGGGGTTGGGGTTGAGGCCGTCCATTGTCCAGAAGTTCGACTGGACCGATGGCTGCATCGCGCTCACCAACCCGGAAATGGACGAGTTCATGAGCCTGGTCGAGGTTGGCACTAAAATCAGCATTGAGTGGTAACGCGCGGTTTGTGTCAGCTAGCGATCCGCTTTGGCTCCCGGGTCCTCTCTCGCTTGAGAATACACCGTCAATTTTCGATCAGACACTAATGCCAGGTGGCACCCAATATTGAAACGAAGGGACTATCTTATGAAAACACTACTCATCCCCTGCCTCGCCCTCTTGCTGACGGCCTGCGCAACGACTGACTCCAACAGAGACCGCTCAGGATCGGCTGAACCGGACCTTCCGGCCATCAGCATTTTCTACTCCGAGTTAAGCGATGAGCTCAGGGAAGACTGCAAGGCGCATAAGGACCAGTCCGTCTGGAACAGCTGTGAAGAGAATCAATACGATATCAATGCGTTCGCCAATGCGTTGAACGATAGCGGTCGGTTTGAAGGCGTGAGTTACGGCCAGGTGCAGGCTGACTATCAGGTTCTTGTATCATCCGCCCGGAAGGTTCAGGAGGATGCGAAGGGGCTGGCCAACGCGATTGTGTCCGGCGCCAGCCTGACACTGATACCGCTACACTTCGACATGACGCTCAGTGCCGAGTTTGTCGTGCTCTGGCGCGGGGAGGTCGTTGATCAGTTTTCACACGAGTTTTCGGCCACCCAGTCCGCATCAATCATCAAGAAAGTTGAGCCAATCCCGGAGTTTGTTGCCCGCCTGCTGGCCGAGCGCCTGATGCAGGACATTGATCAGCATAATCCATTTACCCCGGAGCGATTGGCCGAGGCATTGAAATCCAGTGACTACTCGCAGCTGGACGTCCCTGAAGAGCTGGCGAACTACCGGCAAATAGATCAGTACCGGTACCGCGATCCCTTTATGGGCAACATGATCAGCTTCAACCACAACCAGTTCGCGTTTGACCGGATTGATGTCTTTGTCTACCCGATCCGCTCCACAGATTGGAGCGACTCCCGGCAGGTCATAGAATCCGAGATGGAGAATATACGGGCCGAGATCCAGCACATGGAGAAGGAGGGTTACATCAAGGATATTGAACTGAATGCCTCCCGGGCCTCTCCCTGGGACTCCGGACAGGAAGAGCCCATGGTGGGCTTTATGGACGGGCATTATTCCAACAGCCAGTCAGAGCGTGTCTATACCGCCACTTACACTTTTGTCAAAGAAGACAAGTTTGTGAAAGTCCGGGCTTCATTCCCCATCACTGATGAAGGCTCCGACATGCAGGCGCCCGACGATTTTGTGCAGGCACTGCTGGCGTCAGTCTCCGTGCCGGAAGAGTCACTGTTTATGGCGCGCGTCAGGAAGATGCATCGAGAGAGCTCGATGAATGATTGATGGGTTAGTGAAGGGTGGCTCGGCCGGGCGCCGCTTGTTGCGCCCGGCCTCTGGCTAGCCAATTGCCCGACTAATAGGTAATCTGGCCGCGAATTTCGCCATCGGGGTGGCTTGGGGAGTGGACATTGACGTAGTGCCCGGCTTCCATGAGTTCGGCCAGGGTGGGCTCGTCGAGTGAGATATCTCCTGGCAGGCGCCAGACCGAGGCGTCGATACCGTCCTGCTCCAGTCCCAGCAGAATATCGCCATTCACTCCGGCCGCGCCGGTGTGGATGTGGGCCGCCGAGGCGGTGTCCAGGTTGCGGGTGTTGACCACCATCGTCAGGTCACCCAATTCGGTATTCAGCAGCGCGTAACCATCGCCTTCGGCCTCGGTCTCGACCGGCGGCACTTCCTGAGCTCCACTCAACGCAAAGGTGAGTACATCCCAGGGGCCCGATACAATCTGGCCGCGGATTTCGCCATCCGGGTACTCATCCGAGTGCATATTCAGATAGTGGCCCCCGGAGAGCAGCAATGCCTGGGTCTCGGCTTCCATCCCGGTATTCACCGGTATTTGCCAGAGTCCGACCTGCTCCGTGTTCTCTTCCAGGCCGATCGCCACATCACCGTTCTCGCCGATGCCGGCCTCGTGAATATGAGCGGCGGTGGCTTGCATATTCATCGACCAGGCATTCAGGCGCAGACCACCGGTCTCGGTATTGATGGTGGCATAGCCGGCTCCGCTCGCGCTGGACTCAACGCGGGGCACTTCCTGGCCCGGGGACAGGTCGAACAGGAGCAGCTCGTACCCCTCCGGCAGGATCTGCCCACGAATCTCGCCATCCGGGTTGGCCTCGGTGTGAATGTTGACGTAAAGGTTGGCCATGTAGAGGGCCAGCACTTCATCCGAGCCGAGGATGGTCTCTTCGGGCACTTGCCAGACACCCTCATCGTCAGGGCTCACTTCCCACCCGGCGACGATGTCACCATTGAGGCCGGCTTCGGCGAGGTGAATGTGGGCGGCGGTGGCGGTGAGGTTCCACACCCAGGTGTTGAGCGTCAGCATGCCATTGCTGCTGTCATACAGCAGGTAGCCCTGTCCGTAGCCATCGGTCTCTACCGGCGGCACTTCCTGCTCGCCGGACAGGGTAAAGGCGTGGACAGTCTGGGTGTCGGTCAGGATCTGCCCGCGAATCTCTCCGTCCGGATAGCGCTCGGTATGGACGTTGACGTACCACTGGCCGGCAATCAGCGCCTCATACTGAGCCTGGGTAACGGCTTCTCCCTCAATCTTCCAGACACCGTCTTCGTCAGCATCGCTAAAGCCGAACGTCACCGGCCCGTTGCTGCCCACCTCGCCCGTGTGAATATGGGCGGCATTGACACCTGAGACGTCATTGAGGTCCATCTCGGCGGTGACCAGACCATCGGTTTCGTTGATGGTAACGCTGGCCATGGCCGACTGGTCGGTCTGGACCATGGGGACTGACTGCTCGCCCTCGAGCCACACTTCGAAGCCTCGCAGCTCGGGCTCGGAGTCGGAGGACGCCGAGGAGGAATCGCTGCTGCTACTGCTACTGGCCGTCGCAGTACTGCTGCTATTGCTGCTGTTATTACCGCCATTGCTGCCACCGCCGCTGTCGCAGCCGACCAGACCAGTGAAGACCAGGAGTACCAGCCAGTGCAGTGGCTTGAGCCCGCGATGTTGTTTGGAGGTTTTCATAGAGAATCCTTGGTTGGTGGCTCTTTTGTGCGTCACCAATCATCCCCCAGTTGGCGCGTATTATCTGTGCGCAAGCGTACAGAGTCTTGCAAAGCATCTAAAAGCACCGATGACAAGTGCCATCTTCACACAGGCATCAATCATCGTTTGGGGCAGGTCCATCGCGACCCCGATACCGGCAATCTGACACTGGAGGAAGAAGGCAGGGAGTGAGACCCAACTCCGAGTGTTGAATCCAAATCGCTTGATGTTACGTACAGTCAGTAAGGTTCTCTATCAGTTCGTTCATCAATAAGCACAAGAGGGGAAGCCAGATGCGATTAAATGCGCCCTGCCAGGGTATCGATTTTCGTGGCAAAGATGTCTTTGGCAACCGATTTCAGCTCAGTGATCATATTGGGAAGCGGGTGATGTTGTCTTTCTTTCGCGACGCGGGCTGTCCTTTCTGCAATTTTCGGCTGTATGAACTGACGCACAACTACCAGCTGTGGAAAGAACACAACCTGGAGATTGTGGCCGTTTTCAGTGATACCCCCGAACAGGTTCGGCGCTTTGTTGCCAAGCACCCCCGACCGTTTACCATGCTCGCCGACCCCAACCTGAAGGTGTACAACTACTATGGCATTGAGCATTCCACCTCGGCTTTGTTCAAGGCAATGATGTTCAAGCTCCCGCGCATTATCAAGGGCATCACCAAGGGCGGGCGCCCCAGCAATAACCCTCATGTACGCATCGTGCCCGCCGATTTTTTGCTGGCCGAAGACGGCCGCATAGAGCATATTTGGTATGGCCGCGATGTCAGCGATCACATCCCGCTGGAAACCGTCAGGCGTTTTATCGATGAGGGAAGAGCGAGCGGGCGAAACGCAACATCGCGAAACGCTCGGGGGCGCGATACTCGCCAACACGCCCATCCGACGGGACACTCAAAGATTGGGTAGCAACGACGGCCACGGAATAGCGCCACGATACCCAATGTGGAAGCAACGCTGTGGGCCCGGTTTTGCTCAAAGCGGACGACTGAATATTTCAAATGTGAATAACAATAACGAACAATGATTTCAAACACATCTATATGTAATCGGTGACACTTCAAGCCTCAATCTTGCCATCTAATAGTAATATATTACTATTGAAGTGACACTGAAAAATAATTGCGTCGGTTACCCATAAAATCCAAATGGGCACCTAACAATAATTTTCCTGCGACAACACGTTTTCGGGAATACGCATCGGCACGGCTGCCACCCGACATCCACTTCGTTTGGCGCCCACCCTGAAAACCCATAAAAATTAGGACGTTTACCTATGAGACTCTCCAAGCAACGCATTCTCGCCGTGCTACTACTGCTCGGTGGCTACTTCCTACCCCTCAGCGTTCACGCAATCAATTTGTATCACGAAGATCAGATGCACGACCCCTCCTCGATCGAGGAGGACAACGGCGTTTACTGGACGTTTGGCACCGGCGAAGGCATCGCAGCCAAGCGCTCAACCGACCTGGTGAGCTGGGAGATTGCCGAGCCGGTGTTCCCCGGCGGCAACTGGCCGGCGTGGATCGACGAGCAGTCACCCAACTTTGACGGCACTTTCTGGGCGCCGGATCTGATTCAATTCGAGGGCCAGTACTGGCTGTACTACACCGTGCCCTGCGGGACCACAGGCTGTAATACCACCGCCATTGGCGTTGCCTCGACTCCCTCGCTGAACGATCCGAACTGGACCGATCACGGCATGGTGGTCTCCGACGATACCGAACCCTTGACCGACGCCGGCGAGAAAATCGGTTCCATCGATGCGGGCCTGCTCAAGGATGCCAACGGCGGCATCTGGATGGCCTACGGCACCCACTTTGGTGGCATCCACCTGCGCCCCATCGACCCGGCCACCGGCAAGCGGCTCAACGAAGACCGCTGGGGCATTATAGGCAACAACGGCGAGTGGAACGAATTCGAAGCCGCGGCGGTGGAGTATATCAATGGCTACTATTACGCCTTTGCCACCCTCGGTGCCTGTTGCGACGGCAAAGACAGCAGCTACCACATTGTTATGGGCCGCTCCACCAACCCCACCGGCCCCTACCTGGATAAAAATGGCCGGGATATGTGGGACTACGGCGGCACCCCCGTACTGGTTACCGAGGGCAACAAGTTGGCGCCAGGGCACTACGGCTATTTCAACCACTATGGCCAAAACATTGTGTCGCTGCACTACTACGACGGCACCACCGAAAGCGGTTGGCCCGCGCGGGTCGACTTGCGGGAAATGTCGTTCGACGCCGATGGCTGGCCCGTCTTTACCCAGGATTTCACCATCGCCGGCGCCGGTGCGCCCACCCCGGTGAACGCCAACCTCGCCGATGGCGGCACCTACACCATTACCGCGAAACACAGTGGCAAGCCGCTTGAAACCCGCAGCACCCGCGGCAGCTGCACCGCACTGAGCGACGGCAATAACGTGGCCCAGGCCTCGGACGATGGTTCCGCCTGCCAGCAGTGGGTCGTACGCCGGGCGCGCGACAAAAACGGCAACGCCACCGATTACACCCAACACTACTGGACCCTTCACCCGGCGGGCGATCCCGGTTTCGCCATGGATAATGTCAATTTCGCGATCCAGGATGGCAACAACATTCAGATCTGGAGTGCGGCCAGCGTTGAAGCGCAACAGTTCCGTCTGGTAGATCAGGGCAACGGCTACTATGAAATTCTCAACCGCGCCAGCAGCAAGCCGATGAATGTCGCTGATAGCTCCACCGCCGATGGCGCCAATGTCGAACAGTGGCGATCCCAGGGCTGGGACAGTCAGCAGTTTGTATTCACCCAGGTGAGCGGCGGAGACACCACGGCCCCGGCAGCGCCCACAGAGTTGAGCGCGACGGCCGGCGACGGTGAAATTCGCCTGGACTGGGCCGACAACAGCGAAGCGGACATGGGCAGCTACAACGTCTATCGCTCGGCCACCAGTGGCAGCGGCTACGCGCTGGTGGAAACCGGCATCGAGGAAAGCCGCTATGTCGATCGCAAGCTCACCAACGGAACCCCCTACTACTACGTGGTCAAAGCCGCCGACAGTGGCTACAACCTCTCGGCCAGCAGCAGTGAAACCTCGGCCACGCCGCAGGCGCTGGGCCCGCGCCTGATTGCACACTACGAGTTTGAGGGCAATGCCGACGACACCCTTGGCTTCCACCACGGCTCAACGGTCGGTTCCCCCGCCTATACAACGGGCCGTATTGGCCAGGCCATTGATCTGGATGGCACCGATGACGTCGTCAACCTGAGCCCCGAGGCGCCCCACCTGACCGACATCACCATTGCCACCTGGGTGCACTGGGACGGCGGCATGGACTGGCAGCGTGTTTTTGATTTCGGCCACGATGTCGACCGCTACTTCATGATGACGCCGAGCTCCAGCAGCGGCACTCTGCGCTTTGGCATTACCCTGCACGGTCCGGCCGAGGAGCAGATTGTGGAGACCTCCGCGCTGCCCACCGGCCAGTGGGTACACCTGGCCATAACGCTGGGTGACGACACCGCCCGGCTTTACGTCGACGGTGTGGAAGTGGCCAGCAACCACTCGGTGACCAACGACCCGGTGGACATCCTCCCGGTCGACAACCAGGTTGGGCAAAGCCAGTTTGATGACCCCCTGCTCGACGGCCGACTCGATGATTTGCGTATTTACAACTACGCCCTGAGCTCAACCGAAGTTGCGGCTCTGCACAGCGGCGACAGTGACGGTGGCGGTGACACGGGTGATGCGACCACTATGTCTGCAGACAGCATTGTCCTATCGACAGTCAGTTCCGGCAAAGGCAACAAGCGGGGCCAGGCTGTGGTGACCGTCCTCGACAATACTGGATCTGCGGTAGAGGGCGCCACGGTTACCGGCACCTTCAGCGGGGGCTTTAGCGAAACCGCCTCGGCTGACGCCGATGCCAATGGGCAGGCCACTCTGACTACAACGGGCACGAAAAAAGGCAATGTCAGCTTCTCCTTTTGTGTGGATGACATTGCCGGCGCTTTGACCTACGACTCGAACCAGAATGTGGCCACCTGCAGCTCACTCTGATTAGTGAGGAAAGAAACAAAGCCTTCAAAGGGGCGGGATTCATCCCGCCCCATTTTTTAGTTTATAGACACGCGCAACGAGAAGAGGGTTGGCTTTCCATTCTTTTTGTATTATATTAATACTATTCGCGAAGCAGCCTATTTATTGCGCTTGGCGCCCATAAAAACACACCAGAAGTTGATCTCTACCACCGCCCGCTCCCGGAAATAATAATTGGGGAACCATTCATGCGCTTCTTAAAACAGACAACATTCGCCGTGCTAGTACTGTGCGGTGGCCTTCTCCTTCCCGCCAGTGCTCTGGCAATCAATTTGTATCACGAGGATCAGATGCATGATCCCTCTTCAATTGAGGAAGACAACGGCGTTTACTGGACCTTTGGCACCGGCGAGGGCATCGCCGCCAAATGGTCAACCGACCTGATCAGCTGGCAGATTGCCGAGCCCGTTTTCCCCAATGGCAACTGGCCCGAGTGGATTGATGAACAGACGCCCGGCTTCGACGGCACTTTCTGGGCGCCGGACCTGATTCAGTTTGAAGGCCAGTACTGGCTGTATTACACCGTGCCCTGCGGGAGCAACTGTAATACCACCGCCATTGGTGTCGCCTCCACCCCGTCGCTCAATGATCCGGACTGGACCGATCACGGCCTGGTCGTCTCTGATGACACGGAGCCGCGCACGGCAGCTGGCGAGATCATCGGCAGCATTGATGCAGGCCTGTTCAAAGACGCCAACGGCGATATCTGGATGGCCTACGGCACCCACTTTGGCGGCATTCACCTGCGCCAGATCGACCCGACGACGGGCAAGCGGCTCAACGAGGACCGGTGGGGCATTATCGGCAACAATGGGCGCTGGAATGAGTTCGAAGCGGCGGCGATCGAATACATCAATGGCTATTACTACGCCTTCGCCACCCTGGGCGCCTGTTGCGCCGGCAAGGACAGCAGCTACCACATTGTCATGGGCCGTTCCACCAGCCCGACCGGTCCCTACCTGGATAAAAACGGAAAGGATATGTGGAGCTATGGCGGCACGCCCGTGCTTGTGACGGAAGGCAACAAGCTGGCACCGGGCCACTACGGTTACTTCGACAACAACGGCCAGGACCTGGTGTCGGTGCACTACTACGACGGCACCACTGAGAGCGGCTGGCCCGCGCGCGTGGATTTACTGGAAATGTCGTTTGATGACGATGACTGGCCCGTGCTCACAAGGGATTTCACCATCGCCGGTGCCGAGGCGCCGACCCCGGTTGATGCCAACCTTGAAGACGGCGGTACCTACACCATCACGGCCAAACACAGCGGCCTGCCACTTGAGACCCGTGGCAGCGACGGCAGCTGCACAGCGTTGAGCAACGGCAACAATGTTCAGCAAGCCACAGACGATGGTTCGGCCTGCCAGCAGTGGGTGGTGCGCCGGGCGCGTGACAAAAACGGCAATGCCACCGACTACACCCAACACTACTGGACCCTTCACCCGGCCGGCAGCACCGGCTTCTCCATGGACAATGCCAATTTCGGAATTCGCGATGGCAACAACATCCTGATCTGGAGCTCGGCCAGTGTCGAGGCACAGCAGTTCCGCCTGGTGGATAAGGGCAACGGCTACTATGAAATCCTGAACCGGGCGAGCAGCAAACCACTGAATGTCGAAGACGGCTCAACGGCGGACGGTGCCAATGTCGAACAGTGGCGTTCGGACGGCCGGGACAGTCAGCAATTTGTTTTCACCCAGATCGAGGGGGGCGACACCACGGCCCCGGCCGCTCCGACCGAGGTGAGCGCCATTGCGGGTGACAGCGCGATCCGCCTGGACTGGGCCGACAACAGTGAATCCGACATGGGCAGCTACAACGTCTACCGCACGACCACCAGCGGCAGCGACTACACCCTGATCCAGAGCGGCATTGCCGAGAGTCGCTATGTCGATAGAAAGCTGACGAACGGCACACCCTATTACTATGTCGTGCAGGCAGCGGATAGCGGTTACAACCTCTCTACTGACAGCAGTGAGGTTTCGGCCACACCGCAGGCCCTGGGCCCACGGCTGATCGCACACTACGAGTTTGAAGGCAGTGCCGAGGACAGTATCGGCTTTCACCACGGCTCGACGGTCGGATCGCCCAGCTATACCGAGGGCCGCATTGGGCAGGCCATCGAGCTGGATGGCACCGATGATCTGGTGAACCTGAGCCCGGAGGCACCTCACCTGACCGACATGACCATCGCTACCTGGGTGCGCTGGGAAGGAGGTGCGAACTCGCAGCGTATTTTTGATTTCGGCCACGATGTCGATCGCTACTTCATGCTGACCCCAAGCTCCACCAGCGGCACCCTGCGCTTTGCGATCACACTGCACGGTACCGCCGAGCAGCAGATTGTCGAGACATCGAAACTGCCCACGGGCCAGTGGGTTCACGTGGCCATAACGCTCGGTGATGACACCGCTACCCTCTACGTGAATGGTGAGGAGGCTGCGGTCAACGACTCGGTCACCAACAATCCGGTGGGCATCCTTCCGGTCGACAACCAGGTCGGGCAGAGTCAATTTGAAAGCGACCCGATGTTCAACGGCCGTCTGGATGATCTGCGCATTTACAACTATGCGCTGGATTCAACGGAGATCGCGGACCTGTGCGGCGACTGTGACAGTATCGATAGCGGTAGTGACAATGACGATGGCAGTGACGATGGCAGCAGCGATGCGCCTGGTGGTGACGCCAACGGTGGCGGTGGTGGCGGTACGATCCACTGGCTGATCCTGATGGCTCTGGCTGGCTTGGTGTTTGCCCGCTCTTTCAGAGTGAGCGTTCAACGCTAAATCCTCTCAGCAGCAGCGGCTGTATCGCAACAATGCGGTCGGCCGCTCGCTCAAGCCTCGCGGAACTCCACATAAGACCCCAGCGTACCTCTGGTGCGGCGCCTCCCTGGATGATGGAATTCCGTTTACCGGCTAGCGGTCCTGCTCCGGCGATTGAAAGTCTTCTGCGGTGTAGGGTTCTGAACGGGCTTCGGTGGCTTCGCGTACGGCCGTAATGGTGCTCTCTTTCAAGGCACCGCCGGAGTCTTCCGCATTACCCCAGCTGTTACGGATGTAGGTCGCCACCGCCGCCAGGTCCTCGTCCGATATATCCTGTCGGGCGGCAAAGCCGGGCATCACCGCCGGGGTATCCCACACAAAGGGCCCCACCTGGATTGGTCCGGAAAGCCCGTGCAGCAGGACTCTGGCCAGTCGCTGAGAGTCTTTCACCCATTGGGTTTCCCAGAGAGTCGGCGCGACGCCGGTCTGGCCGTTACCATGACGGCCGTGGCAGGAAGCGCAGGCGGCCTCGCCGTTGAACAGTTGCTTGCCCCGGTCATAGAGCGCCTGGCGATCGGAGGACAGCTGCGCACGGTTGCTCTCTTCCTCTTGGCGCTTGCCCAGGTTGTTCAGCAGGTATTCGGTTTCCTCATCGAGTTCACCGTCTTCGAGGCTGGCGATAAAGGCATCGGCCTCCTGCCCCAGGCCACTGATGACCGCTTCGCGCCCGTAGGGCTGGTGGCGGTGGTGTTTGAGCACATGGCGGGAGATGTCGAGTCCGCCTTCAATGGCCGAGACCGAAACGGCGGCCTGCAGTGCACGGGGATAGCCCGATCTGGCCATTTTCATCAACTGCTTCCGGTACGCTTTGTGGTCGGCTTTGGGCAGGGCTTCGCCCACAGCAGCGGCGGTTATGGCAATCCAGTCATTGTCGTGGCGGAGGTAACGGCGCACGGTCGCCAGATCGATGGCATCGAGCCCCCGTAGCGTCCAGAGGCCGTTGATGATCGCGAAGGGGCGCTCACTGTTGCGAATTTCACGTTTGACCGCGCGGATGATCTCGGGGCCCGCCTCCCCCTGGACCAACAATCGTCTGGCTGTGTCTCTTTGCCAGGCATTGTCATGACCGAGCAAGGACACCCACTGGAGCGGGGAGAGTTGAGTCAGATCCGGCACATCGGCCGCCGGCGTTTCCTGCCAGCGCAGGCGGTAAATGCGCCCCATGGTGTTGTTGTTCTCATCCAGCTCGCGGTCCTTGATCTGGGCGGCCAGGTAGCTGGTCAAAAATTCCCGGTGCTGCAGAATGCCGTGGTACATATCCACCACGTACAGACTGCCATCCGGTGCGTTATGAAGGTTGACCGGCCGGAAGCGTTCGTCGGTAGACGTCAGCAGTTCCTGCCCGGGAAACAGGGCTTCCCCACTGAGTTGCCCCTCGCCTTCGATAATACGCCGGGCAGTCACGAGGTTGGCGGCGGGCTCCGGCGTCAGAGCCATACCGTAATAGGGTTGCGGGAAGTTATCCCCCCGGTAGACCAGGCTGCCACTGGCAGCGGTAAAGTTAACCAGCTTCCCCCGGTCGGGGCCCTCGGGGACCAGGACGCCTTCCATATAGCCCCGGTTGACGCCGGGGTTCATCCGGGCCGGATAGACCCTGTGCCCGCCGATGGCATGCGCGGTCGCGTCGGGCCAGAAACCGGGGTTGCGGGCCAATGCATTCGGTAACAGGTACTCGCCATGGACGGGAGAGCTGTTGCCGTTGTGGTACAGGCGGCCGTAGTCATCCATGCTCAGCCCCCACTGGCCCCGATATTCCGTCCCGGCTCTGACCAGTTTCCAGTGCCGGTTGCGGTAGATTTCTTCCGCGCCTGTGGGCACCGCTGATTCATGGGGCAGCACCTGGTATCGGGTATCGCTTCGGGCGTTGTAGTACCAGTTGTCCAGCCCGTAAAGCATGGTATTGGTTTTGTGCTCCACACTGCCGCCCCGGGCGTAATCAGGGTCCACCACTTCGTGAAGGCCCGGGGTCAGACGCCCGTCTTCATTCTGGACTTCGGCGAAGTAGAGGGACGTCTGATCCGCATAGAAAATACCGCCCTCCACGATGGACACGGTGCGTGGCAAGACGATCTCGCTGATAAAGACGGTCCGCTCATCCAACTCGCCGTCGCCATCGGTATCGGCCAGCACGGCGATATTGCCTCTGGGCTGCATTTCGCCGGTGCCCTGGACATCCGGCATATAGGTGGTCATTTCGGCCACCCATATCCGCCCCCGGGCGTCAAAAGCCAGCGCTACCGGATTGAAGACATTGGGCTCGGCGGCCACCGGTTCAACCACAAACCCGGGCTGTACCTGAAAACGCTTGAGGGCCTGTTCTACCGAGAGGACCGGTGCCGAGGGAATGTCACGCTTGGGGATCACATCGCGCATTTCATGCCCTTCGCGGTCCCCTTTGAACTCGGGCTCGGCGGCCTCGTTGGAGTCGGGTGATTCTGAGGCCGAAACCGGCACAAGACTGACGCAGAGCAGAGTCAGCCCCGCCCGTAGAAGATTGACGAACGACATGGTTTACAGCTCTTCGATGGTGATAGCACGGAACTTGACGGTGTTGGCGGTACTGCCGTCCCGGGCAAAGGCCTTACTGCCATGGTGTTGTATGCCAATGTGGCCTTCGCTGAAGCGGGTGTCGGTTACATGGGTGGTCAGCACCTCGTTCACCCAGATCTTGAGCTCCGGGCCCACCGCGCGGATACGGTAGTGATTCCACTCACCCCCACGAAACGCCTCGGACTTCTCTGACGTCCACTCGGGGGAGTGATTGTGCTGGAAGTGCTCGCCCGGCTCGGAGCGCTCCGGGTGCAGGGGGAACAGCCACTGACGCGACGTGCCCTGCTCGTACAGGCCGCCACTCCAGCGCCGGTCAGAGGGGTCCACCTCGGCCTGATAGCCGTAGGCGTAATAACTCTCAATGTCTTCCTCATAGGCGATCTGACCGCGGAACATGATGCCGGAGTTCACGTACTCGTCCAGCTCGGGGACCTTCACCTCCAGCGTCAACTCGAAATCCCGGTACCGCCTTTTGGTCAGGTAGAACCAGTTGCCGGTTGAAAGCAGGTGGAGTTCACTTCCGATCCGATGGGCCTCACCAAAAGAGGTGACATTCATCCAGAGGTTGGCGTCGGCCGAGAGTTCGGTCTTGTCGGCCAGCGCATGGCCCGAAAACAGTGAGCTGGCCAGAACAGCCAGGCAGAGCAGTTGGCGCATGAGGGGGGTCCTTATCGTTATTTCTGTATTCACTGCGCACCGGAGGGCGCTGTCAGTGCGGAAACACCAGGCACCCCGGGGCAAGCCCAAATCTTATCATATAAATAATGAAAACCAATGTGAACGCACAATGTGCCCGGGCCCTGCTATCCAACACGTCGCTTTGAAAGATGGGGAATCCCACTGCAAAGGTAAATGCTGTCAAGTATTCTTACACCTTCAACTAACGTTTTTCATTCCGCCCAAAAATATTTTTGTGAATCAATCAGTTATTTTTTCGGCACCTTTTTTGCTGCTTTCCTCCCGATAAACCCGGGCTCGTCGCAGCCCTCGCACCACAAACAATGGAAAGTCGCCGCTATCGGTCGCCGAAGGGAAGCCGTAAAGAGGGTGAACGCCATGTACGTCGTGACCAATCGTATTGTCGACGAAAGCAAAACGGGCGAAGTGGAGGCCTTTGGCAAAACCCCCGCCGAGGGGCCCAACAATCTGCGGTTGGTCGAGGTCACCCGAAAGGGACAGAAAAGGCACATCCATGTTCTTCCGGATGTAATCACGCCTGATATGGCCGACAGTGTGGGGCTGCCCCCGGATGGAAACTATTTCGCCAGCGAGTATGTGGCGCGCAGGCTCCTGGAGCGTTGCGCCGGTCGCCCGGCCGGTGCCAGATCATCCACGAAGGGCAAGAATATTCTGCTGTTTGTTCACGGCTTCAACAATGATATGACGGCGGTGCTGGACCGGGCCGAACAGCTGGAAACCCAGTATGGCGTCGAGGTGGTCTGCTTCAGCTGGCCGGCCAACGGCGGGGGGCTGCACGGAGTGCTGAGCTACCGGAACGATAAGCGCGATGCGGCGGCCTCCATCGGCGCACTGGATCGGGTGCTGGAGAAGATGGAGCTGTTACTCCATGCCTTCCACGACCTGTTTGTTGCCGACCTGGAAGCCAGAGCTGAAAAGAAGTTCGCGGATGACGCCGAGGCCTGGGACCGATACTTCGCCCAGGCCGTTCGCAAACGCTGCCCCTTCACCATCAATCTGATGCTGCACAGCATGGGCAACTATCTGTTCAAGCGCTTGCTCACCAGCTCCATTTACAGCGCCGACCACCTGTTGTTTGACAATGTGGTAATGGTGGCCGCCGATACCAACAACGAGGGCCATGCAGACTGGGTGGATAATATTCAAAGCCGCGGACGCGTGTACATCACCATCAATGAGCGGGACTCGGCACTCAAGGCCTCCCGCCTGAAAATGGGCGAGCTGCAGAAGGCGAGGCTCGGCCACTATGGACGCAAGCTGGATTCCCGAGTCGCCACCTATGTGGATTTTACCGGTCAGCCCCATGTCGGGGATTCTCATGCGTACTTTGAGGGCGGCGCGCTCGCCAATAAAAAAGTGGAGGCGTTTTTCAATGCGGTACTGAACGGGGAGATATGGGATAAACCGTCCCGGTTCGATCCTGCCAGAAACATCTTCCGACTGTAGGTCAATCGCCGAGCGGGAGTGGCATTCTTGCTCACCAGTAGTCTTGGGGCGCACGCGGGTCGTATACTCACGCCACATGTCATTCAGCCTGAGACACTATGATCGCAAGTCGTCACCAGACAACCCATACCCGTCGTCAGCCTTTCGCCCGGCTCGCCCATGTCCGCCACTACTGAAGCGCCCGGGGCGTGGCCGCGCGATAAAGTACCGCGCAAGCTGAAGCGCGAACTGCGCTGGGTGGCGGTGCTGGGCACGAGCCTGCTGGCCGCCATGGCCCTGGTTCTGTCAGTGCTCGAGGGGCCGGCCGCTGCCCTGCCCTGGCTGCTGGCCGGTCTGGTCGGCTGGGGCTTTGTGCTCTGGCAGTGTCACAAGCGGCTATACCTGAACCGTCGCAGCCTCGATGACACCGGCTATGCCACGCTGGGCCATGGCAACCGCATTACCCTGCTGCGTGGCCTGCTGATCGCCGCGACCGCCGGTTTTCTGGCCATTGCTCATATCGAGTTACAGGCGTGGCTGCTCTATGTTCCGGCCGCGCTTTACACGGCGGCGGCGCTGGGGGACGGGCTGGACGGTTACATGGCGCGACGCCAGCAACAGACAACCCGGCTGGGCATGGAGCTGGATACCGGACTCGATGCTTTCGGTCTGGTCATCGCCCCGCTGCTCGCGGTGCTCTATGGCAAACTCCAGGTCAGCTACCTTCTGGTGAGCATCGCCTACTACCTGTTTCAGTGGGGAATTTACTGGCGACAGTCGCACGGTAATCCGGTCCACCCATTGCCGCCCAGCTCCCTGCGGCGCTACCTGGCGGGCCTGCAGATGGCGCTGGTAGCCCTGGCGCTCTGGCCGCCCCTGCCGGCCGAATTGACCCGCAATCTGGGGTTTGCCCTGATGATTCCGCTACTGGTCGGTTTCTGTCGTGACTGGCTGCATGTCAGCGGCCGACTCGGCGCGGGCCGGGAGTCTTCCCTTTGATCCGCCCGAACCGCAGGATCCGAAACGGCGTGACGCTGGGTCTCTGGCTGCTGGCGCTGGCACTGGCCGGCTGGACCCTCAGGCAAATGCCGTTGAACAATATGGCCACCCAGCTCGGGCTGCTCTCCTGGGACAACTGGCTGCTCTGGTCTCTGGTCAATGTCGTCATTCTGTATCTGGCGGTCAAACGCTGGCAGTTGCTGGGGCAGGCACTGCGGACGCCTCTGTCGCTGCCCCTGTTGTTCCGGCTACGCCAGGCGGGCAGTGCCGTGAGCTTTCTGACGCCCGGCCCGCATTTCGGGGGCGAGCCCCTGCAGCTGTACTGGCTCAAACGCGATGGCGGCACGCCCCTGCACCGGGCCGTTGCCGTGCTGGGGCTGGACCGGTTCATGGAGACCGGCACCAATATCGCGGTGCTCTTGGCCGGGGTGCTGATACTGGCGGGCACCGCCATCCTGCCCGTGCAGGACTGGCTTCAGGTATCCGCGACCCTGGCCGGTGTACTCGGCGTCATGCTGGTGGCGGTGGTGCTGATACTGCGGCACCCGGAGTGGCTGGCCAATCGCTTCCGCCCGCTGGCCCGACGCTGGCGGACCCGGTCGGAAAACGTGCCCGATGAAACATCCGGTGAGCCCGAGAAGAGTGGCTGGCAGGCGCTGGTGGATGTACTGCGGGGTGGTCTGGCCCGGCACCGGCCCCGCCTGTGGTTGGCGCTGTTGTTGTCATTGGTGGGCTGGGGCGCGTTACTGCTGGAGTTGGTGGTGCTGCTGCGCTTTCTCGGTCTGTCCCCGTCACCGACCGAGGTGATCCTGATCATGGTGGGCATGCGCCTGGCAATGCTGCTGCCGGTGCCCGGGGGCATCGGCACCATCGAGGCGTCGTTGCTGTGGTCTTTTCAGTTTCTCGGGCTGCCGGTGAGTGCCGCCGTCGGTCTGATCGCGCTGATGCGTCTGCGCGATGCCCTGGTGTTGCTGATTGGCCTGGGCTGTCTGTGGAGCTTTCACCAACCGCGGCTTCAACGCGCCCCGCTTTCGAGCGAATGACCTCAGCCGAATGACTGGCGATAGGACGCCCAGCAGGTCGCATTTTCCCAGAGCTTCACGGTCAACGCCCCGGTGCCCGGCGGAGTGATGCCGGCCATGAGCTTCTCGTTCAGGATCCGGCTGAAATGCTCCAGGCTCGGGTTGAGGCCGGAGAATTCCGGTTTGTCGTTCAGCATGCTGTCGCGGAAGTAAGTCACCACGTCTTTCAACGCCGCCTCGATTTCCATGATGTCCACCAGGTAGCCGTGCTCGTTGAGGGTGTCACTCTCGATCTGGACTTCCAGCACATAGTGGTGGGCGTGAGGGCTGTTCTCGTCGCCCCAATCCCCGCCGATGAGGTAGTGGTTGGCGATAAAATCCTGACTGACGGCAACGGTATACATAGGCTTCCTGTTGTGATTAATCCGGGTAATGAAACAGTGACTGCACGATGTCCGAAGGCGCTTCATGCAGTTGCTGGTAGAGCGCTCCGGCCTCCTGCAGCGGCACGGTGTGGGTGATGAGCTGTGTCGGATCGAGGCGGCGGATCATGTCCCAGGCCACACCGAACCGGCGCTGTTTGTCCCAGCGCCCGCCCAGGGCCGGCGCCAGGGTGCTGACCTGGCTGGTGATCAGTTGCAGGCGGTTGCGATGGGCCTCACCGCCCAGATCCAGTGAAACGGGTTTGCTGCCATACCAGCTGCCGATGACGATGCGGCTGGCATAGCCGCTCAGGCCGATGGCCAGGTTGAGCGCTTCCGGATGGCCACTCACCTCGTAAATCAGGTCGGCGTCGGCCAGACTCGCGGTCGCATGCCCGGCGCCATCGGTTGCCTCGCCCGGACTGAACAGTGAATGCACCCCCATCGCGCGAGCCAGCGTCTGGCGCTGAGACAGCCCTTCCACCGCCTTCAATGAGGCCAGCGGATGCTGCGCCAGCACTCCGGACAACAGCAGACCGACCACCCCCTGGCCCAGTACCACCACCCGCTCGCCGAGCAGGGGGTGACCGTCCTGCACCAGATTGACGGCGGTTTCCATATTGGGCAGGAAAACGGCGGCCTGGGAGGAAACGTCGTCGGGTACCGCAATCAACTGCTCCGGGCGGGCGATAAAATGGCTGGCGTGAGGCTGGAAGGAAAACACCCGCTGGCCCTGCCAGGCGGGGTCGACGCCCTCGCCCAGCTGCTGCACCTCACCGACACAGGCATAGCCAAACGGCACGGGGTACTGGGAGGATTCCTGCAGGGATTCCAGAGTCGTGTCCAGCGCCATGTCATTGGGCAGCTGGCCCCGGTAGAGCAGCAGTTCGGTGCCCGCACTCACGGCGGAATAGAGGCTTCGTACCCGGACTTCGCCGGGCCCCGGCACGGCCAGGGGGACCTCCCGTACCTCCACTTCAAACGGAGCGGTGAACCAGAGTTGCGAGGCGGTCTCGGGGCTCGTCGTCTCGGTCATGCCCCGGCTCCGGCGTCTTCGCTATAGCTGAGCTTGCCCCACACGATCAGCTCGTCCCCCAGCTGGCGGCTGTGCAGCGGCGCGATGTGCGGAAACACTCTCGTGCCTGGCTCCTCCAGTCGGCCAATGGCGTTGTAGCCGCCGATGAACACCGGGGCCACGGTCAACACCACGGCATCGGCCAGACCGGCGCGCAGGAAAGCGGTGATCACCGAGGCACCGCCCTCGACCATGAGGCTGCGGATACCGCGCTCATGCAACGCCTGGAGCCCCTCGCGCAGGTTGACATGGCCTTCATCGTCGCCGGACACCACAATCGCCTCGCAATCGCTGCGATTGGCGGCGGTCTGCTCGGTGGTGAGCACCCAGCAGCAACGCTCGCCGCCCTGACACAGGCGGCTCGAAGTCGGCATGCGCAGGTGGCTGTCCAGGACGATGGGCTGGGGATCTCTCCCGGTCCATTTGCGTACGGTGAGGCGCGGATCGTCGGCCAGGACCGTGCCGATCCCGACCAGGATGCCGTCGTGGAGGCTGCGCAGCTGATGGGTCATCTGCATGCCGGTATCGCTGCTGAGCGCCACGGTTTTGCCCGGATCGGTGGTGATGCTGCCATCCCAGCTCTGGGCGTAGCTGAGGGTCACATGAGGTCGTGTCCGGTCAGTGGTTCCGGAGCCGCTGTGGCCGTTGTGGCCACTGAGAAAGTCGCGCTGTTCACTGACCAGCCATTGTTCGATGTCTTGATGGAGGTTCATGGGTTCACTGATTGCTGGCCGGCTTGAGTGGCAGTAGATGATCCATACGCTGCGCCTTTGTCAAAAGGTAATCGGCATTGTCGGTATTGGCGTCCACCGTATCAAAGCCCTGATCCTGAAGGTTATAGGCCCGCTGCCTTTCCGGCAACCCGATGCCCCGCCCTCCCCGGCTCAGGTATGGACATTACACCTTCAGAATGCTGTTATGCCAACTCACCGTATGTCCGGGCCATAACAGATATCAGCCGGGACGGTATTTAACCCTTTACGACCTCTGACCGGGAACGGATCAGATAGCCGTTGAACCCCATGATGGATGAAGCATGACCGTCGACTCCCTGTATTTTGTTTACCCCGGACAACTGGAGACGCTGACCGGGGGTTATCAGTATGACCGCCGCCTGATCCGGGAGCTGTGTCAGTTGGGCGTGGGGGTTGAAACCATCGCGCTATCCGCACAGTTCCCTTTCCCCGATGCTCACGCTCTGAAGGAGGCGCACCGGGCCCTGGCCGCTATGCCGGATGGCGCGGTGGTGATCATCGACGGGCTGGCCTTCGGCACCCTCGATGAGCTGGCCGAAGCGGAACAACAGCGGTTGCGGCTCATTGCCCTGTGTCACCACCCGCTGGCGCTGGAGTCGGGACTGGACCCCGCTCGACAGCAGCGTTTTCAGGCCTCGGAGCAGCGGGCACTGCAGGCGGCCCGGGCGGTGATTGTCACCAGTGAGTTTACCCGCCGGATTCTGAGTGCGCAGTTCGCCGTGCCTTCTGATCAAGTGGTGGTAGCGCCACCCGGCACCGACTCGGTTCCCTTTGCCCCCTGCGAAGGCAATCCGCTGCGCCTGCTGACCGTGGCGTCCCTGACCCGGCGCAAGGCCCATGATGTACTGATTGATGCCCTGGCGCCCCTGGCCGATTTACCCTGGCAGGCGCGCTTTGTGGGCGGTCGCGACTTTGACCCGGTCTGGAGCGAGCAATTGCAGCAGCAAGTGAACCGGCGGCAATTGCAGAAGCGTATTGTCTTTGCCGGCGAGATGAAAGAACTTGAAACGGAATTCCACAACGCCGATCTGTTTGTGCTGCCCTCGCGTTTTGAAGGCTACGGTATGGTGTTTGCCGAAGCCCTGGCCGCCGGTTTACCGATAGTTGCCGCGCGTGCCGGGGCGGTGCCCGATGTGGTGCCCGAGTCGGCCGGCCTGCTGGTGCCACCCGATGACACCGAGGCGTTGACGGCGGCACTGCACAGTCTGCTGACCCGTGAGGATTTGCGCCGTCAGCTTCAGGCCGGCGCCCGGAGCGCGGCGGCCCGCCTGCCGACCTGGAGCGATACGGCTGAACATGTGGCACGCTTGATTGAGGACGTAAAACTGGCATGAGTGGTTTCAGTATCGATTGGCTCAACCTGCGTGAAGACGCGGACCGGCGCGCGCGGGACCAGGCCCTGCGCGAGCGGGCGCTGCGGTGGCTGGCCGAAGAGAGCTCTTCAGACCAAGAGCCGGTCGTGGTCGATCTGGGGGCGGGTACGGGGTCCACCCTGCGAGCACTCTCCACTCAGGTGCCCCTGAGCTGGCGACTGGTGGACAACGATAAAACGCTGCTTACCGAAGCCCAACGCCGCCATGGCCGCACACAAAACGTTGAAACCTGCCTCGCCGACCTGGCCGATGTTGAAACCCTGCCATTGGATGGAGTGCGACTGGTCACGGCCTCGGCCCTGTTCGACCTGGTGTCCGCCAACTTTATCGAGGCGCTGGCAAAAGAATTGAAAACCCGCGGCCGGCAAAACCCGGTCGGTCTCTACACTGCCCTGAACTACGACGGCACAACCCACTGGACGCCCGCACATCCGCTGGATGAGGTTGTTCTGCAGGCGTTCAATCGGGACCAGCGTAAAGACAAGGGCTTTGGCCCGGCGCTAGGGCCGGATGCCGGAAGCGCGATAGCCAGAGTGTTTAGCGAAGCGGGCTTTGAGGTTCACTCGGCCACCAGCCCCTGGGTGCTGGAGGGTGCCGACCAACACATGGTGAGTGCGCTGATCACCGGCATTGCCGGTGCGGTTTCCGACAGTCCCGAAATCGATAGCCAAGCATTGAAGGATTGGGTCCGCTTTCGGCACTCAAACGTGCAAACCGGCACCTGTACCGTTGGGCACATCGACCTGCTGGCATTGCCAGTTTAGTGTTGCCGGGAGAAATCCCTTTCTCCCGGAAAGTCCGGTTAAACGCTTAGCGGTTCAGATATTCCATCAACCACTGCATGGCCGGGCGCTGCTGACCATCGCTGGTCATCAGGCCGGTCCCTTCGCGCCAGGTGGCGCCGACGACGTAGCCCCAGAGGGTAATGCCGACCACATCGGGGTGGTTGTAGAAAAGCGGAAAGTGCGTCTGCATGTACTCGAGCTGCAGCTGATCATCGGACTCCTGGATGTCATACTCGGAAATGTACATCGGCAGACCCAGTTCAGCGATCTGATCCAGCTTGTCCGAGATTTCCTGCTCGGTCCAGACCCGTGGGTTGTAAAGGCCGTGCGCCTGCAGGCCCAGCGCATCCACATAACCGGATTCCACGGCGGGGCGGATCATGTCAATGATGGCATCCGTATCCCAGGTCATGAAGTTGTAGTCGTTGTAGATGAGAACCGCACTGGGGCAATGCTCGCGCGCCAGACGGAAAGACTCGATGATCCAGTCGCTGCCATAGGCACTCTCCGCATAATTGGCCGGAGCATGAGAGGGCAACGCCTCGTTCACCACGTCAATCATCTCGGTATCCGGGTAGCGCTCGCAGTAGTCGCTGATCCACTCTTCGATTTCCGCGCGCTGCTCGGACGCGCTCAAGTTGTCGATCCAATTCGGGCGCTGGCTGCCCCACACCAGTACGTGAGCTTTGACCGGAATGTCGTTGGCGCGGGCGTAGTCGTAGATGTCATCCAGCGGGCCCCAGTTGTACTGGTCGCGTGTGCCCTCAACCGAGCCCCACTTGCCTTCGTTCTCCGGGGTGATCTGATCCCAGTACTGGGTAAAGTCAGAACGGACCTGACCGTTGGTGGTGATGTTGCCCACGTGGAAGGGAGGGAAGTCCGGGTTACCCGGGTTCGTCGGAGTGCTGCTGGAGCTCGAAGAACTGCTGGAGCTTGACGAAGAGCTTGAAGACGAGCTGCCGTCGAACGGATTGCCAAAGCCGATGGAACCATTACAGTGCAGCATCTCGGAGTAAGACCCGGCACCACACTCGCCATCCCAGGCACCGGTATTGTCCTGCTGGTCTTCGGCCTGGTAGGTCGTGCCGTTGACCATCACGTAGTCGACCTGCACATCGCGGTCACCCGAATCGTTGGTGAAGGCCACACGAAGCTCACCGGTCGCATCAGTCTCAACGCTGTAATCCAGCATGCCGACGCTCAGCGTCCAGGTCTCTATGGTCTGGCCACCGATTTCCAGGCTGACGCTTTCATCTCCGGTCACCCCACTCATGCGAACAGTGACGCTGTTCTCGCCACCGGGCGATGCGCTGCTGGAACTGCTCGAGCTGCTGGAGCTTTCCGCGCTGGAACTGCTGCCGGTTTCACCGCCGCCGTCGACGTCCAGTGAGGCGATTTCGGCGGTGTTGCTGCCACTGGCGCAAAAGCCAAAGCTGGTACTGCTGCCCGCCGCGACGGTCGCATTGTGTGCCGCGGGTGTCACCGAATCTCCGCTCAGGTTGCCGTTCCAGAGGTTATCGATGCTGCTGCCGTTAAGGTCCAGGCCCACGGTCCAGCCGGTGATGGCTTCATCGCCATTATTGGCGATGCTGACGCTGGCACAGTAGCCTGAGCCCCATTGGTTATTGACCTCAAGCGTGGCTTCTCCGGAACCCGAAGTGATTGCCTGGGCTGCCTGAGTGGACATGAGTACCGCTGCCGCTAATATCAGATTTTTTCTTAGTCGCTTTGTCATTTTCGAACTCCTGTTTCAAGTCATTATTGGCATGTGGAGTATTGCTGATGAACGCAATGAAACGCCTATCAACCGACGGAGGTTCGACACAAAAAAATAAAGTGAATAGCGCTACTGATTATTTATTAGAACGGGTTATGAAGCACCATTTTCCGTCTCGCCGATCTGTAGACGTCGTCCGGAGTTAACTACCGCCCAGAGTTATTGTCAATTTGAATTTAAGTGAGTGGCGCCTGGTTTTCTTTTTATTTACCCGGTTTGCGTAACGCATCACGAATCGACCCGACCGGTCCACTTCGGCCAGATTTTCTTCAGTGACTCACCACCCGACCACACGCGACCCATCATTTTTATATAAGAACTTTGTTTTTATTGGGAAAATTTGGCATCATGACTGCAAGTCACAATAAACCATAAATTCGAGAGGCAACCCTATGCGTTGGACCCAACATCTTCTATCAATCGGCCTGGCGGCGGCGGTCATCACCGGCTGCAACTCCCAACCCGGCCCCGACCATAACGCCGATCAGGAAGAGTGGGTCGAACTGTTCAACGGTGAGGACCTGGACGACTGGATCATCAAGATCGCGGGCCATCCGCCCGGTGAAAACGCGCTGAACACGTTCAGACTGGAAGACGGCAAGATCGTGGTCAGCTATGACCAATACGATGAACTCGACGGCCGCTGGGGCCATATTTTCTACAAAGAGCCCTTCTCCCATTACCGCATCGAAGTGGAATACCGATTTGTGGGTGAGCAGGTCGCCGGCGCGCCCGAGTGGGCCATTCGCAATAACGGCATCATGTACCACGCCCAGTCGCCCCATCAGATGGAGCTGGATCAGGGCTACCCGGCCTGCATGGAAGTGCAGCTGCTCGGCGGCAACGGCGAAGACGAGCGTCCCACCTCCAACCTGGTGACTCCGGGTACCCATGCGGTTTATGAAGGTGAGCTGCGCGAAGACCATATTATCGAGTCCACCAGCGAGACCTATCACGGCAACCAGTGGGTGACCGCCGAGGTGGAAGTGCACGGCAATGAGCTGGCGATTCATCGCGTGGAAGGCGAGGAAGTCATTCGCTACAGCGGCATGCAGCTGGACGATGGTACGCCGCTGCACGAGGGCTATATAGCGCTGCAGGCTGAAAGTGCGCCGATTGAATTCCGCTCGGTGCGTCTGCTGAACCTGGAAGGCTGCATGGATGAGAGCGCCAGCAACTACAAGTCCTATTTTGTCGCGCACGACCCGGACGCCTGCACTGACTGATGAGCGGCGGGGCAGCCGCCTCGCCACCACTTTCCTGCCTGAGCCGCGACCCGATACCGGGTCGCGGCTTTTTTATTGGCCTTGGTTGGATATACTAGGGGCCTGTCGTTTCACCTACGGAGCTTTTCATGCTGGAGGCCGTCTGGATCGCGTTTGCCTTTACCCTGGGATTTCTGGTCAACCGGATGGGCCTGCCCAACCTGATCGGCTACCTGGCCGCCGGGTTTGCCATCAGTGCCGTTGCCCCGGCACTGGGCCTCCCCGAGGAGAATGGCGAGATACTGGATCACATTGCCCACCTGGGCGTGCTGTTGTTGCTGTTTACCGTTGGCCTGAAACTGCGCCTGCGCAACCTGGTGCGCCCGGAGGTGATCGGCGGCGGCCTGATGCATTTCACCGTCTCCTGCCTGGTGCTCGCCCCGGCGTTTTACCTGTTCATGGACGTGTCCCTGTACACGGCCGGCATGCTGGCCGTGGCTCTGGCCTTTTCCAGCACTGTGCTGGCGGCCAAGGTGCTCGACAGCAAGCGCGAATTGCGCGCCTTTCACGGCCGGGTGGCCATCGGCATTCTGATTGTGCAGGACCTGATTGCTCTGGTGGTGATGGCCTTTGCCAACGGTGAAACTCCCTCCTGGTGGGCACTGCTGATATTCGGCCTGCCGCTGCTGCGCCCGGTGTTCAACCGACTGCTCGATATGAGCGGCCACGATGAGTTGCTGATGCTGCTGGGTCTGCTGCTGGCACTGGCGGTGGGTGGCCAGGGGTTCGAGTCGGTGGGGCTCAGTTCCGAGCTGGGCGCGCTGGCCTTTGGTGCCCTGTTGGCCAATCACCCCCGGGCGACCGAACTGTCCAACTCGCTGTGGAGCGTAAAGGAACTGTTTCTGGTGGGCTTCTTCCTGCAGATCGGTATGGAGGGACTGCCTGACACCAACATGCTGATTTTTGCCGCGATCATGACGCTGGTGTTGCCGCTCAAGGGGCTGATGTTCTTTTTCCTGCTACTGGCCTTCAAGCTGCGCGCCCGCAGCGCTTTTCTCACCGGGCTGAGCCTGAGCAACTACAGCGAGTTCGGTCTGATTGTGGCCAGTGTGGCGCTGCCCGAGTGGCTGGTACCGATTGCCATCACGCTGGCGTTTTCCTTTGTGATCTCGGCGCCGCTCAACCACATCGCCCACCCGCTCTACGAAAAGCTGGCCAACCGCCTGCAGAAATGGGAGCGCGACAGCTGGCACCCGGATGAGCAGCCGATTTCCCTGGGCGATGCCGAAGTCGTGGTGATGGGTATGGGCCGCACCGGCGCCGCTGCCTACGAGCGGCTGCAGAAGCAGGGATACAAACTGATTGCCCTGGATTCGGACCCCGGCAAGGTGGACAAGCACCTGGCCGCCGGTCGCAACATTCTGTTTGCCGACGCGGAGGACCAGGCCTTCTGGCAGGGGCTGGACATGACCCAGATCAAGGCGGTGGTGCTGAGCATGAGCGACCCCGAAGCGAAGATCATCTCCGCCAAAAAGCTGCGTGCCAATGGCTTTAAAGGCTATATCGTCTCCCACAGCCTGTACGAGGACGAGGCCAACCGTATTGATAACGCGGGAGCCAACCGCACCTACCTGACCATGAACGAGGCGGGCACCAGCCTGGCAGAACACATCTGTCAGTACATGCAGACCGGAAGGGCCGACCACTGAAAAAGGCCGACCAATGAAAAGGGCCGAGCACTGATCAGGCCAGGGCCTGCTCCAGAAACCGGCGCATCCACCGGCCAACCCGCTCGCCCTGGTGAGGCAACGAAAAGCTCTGCCGGACCTCGGCGGCCAGCTTCGGCGGCAGTTCATCTTTGCGGTATTCAAACAGCGCCCGAGCGTAGTCCACACTGAATTCCGGGTGGCCCTGGATGGCCAGCACCCGGCCGGAAATGTAAAACGCCGCATTCGGGCAGAAATCATTGCTGAGCAGGCGCTCAGCCTCCGGCGGCAGGCGGGTCACCTGATCGCGGTGGCTGACAATCAGCGAGACCGGCGCCGCATCATCCACAAAGGACGGCGTCGCCAACAGCGAATAGGACATCACCCCCATGCCCCAGCCGCCGCCCGCACGGCCGGCCTCTCCGCCCAGCGCGTGCGCCAGCAACTGGTGACCGAAACAGATGCCGATCATCGGCCTGCCCGCCTGAAACAGCGTTTGCGCATACTCACGCAACCGACGAACCCAGGGCTCATCGGAAAAGGCGTCGTATTGACTGCCGGTCATCAGAAAAGCGTCGTACTGATCCATGCTCGGCGGGTAGTAGCCGTCGATGACTTTAAAGATCGTCATCTCCCAATCCGGCTGTTGACGCTCAAACAGGGCCTCAAACATGCGGCCGTAGCTGTGGTACTTCGGCTGCAGTGCCTCTCTGAGAATATCAGCATCCAAAATGGCCAAACGCATTCACATACCTCCGGGTCGCGGTTCAGTTGCCTCCCAGCTTAACCCAGCGACCGCCAGATTCCACCACTTCAAAACGCGCCCACTGCCGAAACTCCTCCCGCTGGCAGATACCCGTCTCATAGGCATTCAAGCCGGCAACGTTTTTATAGATCACCCGATCCTTGTGTTGCTCGGCGGCGTCAGCGGCGTCAATCACCTGCCTGACGCACCAGTGATGGCCCAACTCTCCGTTGCTGTAGCAACGACCGGCTTCGATTCGCTGTGGATGCTCAATCTGTTGCTCGGCGTGCTCGCGCGCCAGTTGTGTCAGCTCCACCAGCTCTTCGGTGGTGATATCCACATAGGAGTTCAGCTGTGTCATGGCGGCCGCCAGATCTTCCTGACTCAAGGTAATGGAACCCGCTCTGGGTGGCCCATGCTTCTGGCGATCCTGACGACGGCTCCAGTGGGCCGGGTAGCGGCGCCAGGCAAAACAGCTGTTGAATACGATTGCCATGGCCACAAGCGTGACCGCATTCAGGGCCACTGGCGTGATCATGTAGTGGTAACCGGCGGAATGCACACTGGCGCCGCCGATGACCGCCACCAGCGCCGTGGCGCCCCCGGGAGGGTGGATGCAGCGCAGATAATGCATGGCCGCCACCGACAGCCCCACAGCCAGGGCCGGCGTCCAGAGGGAGCCGGGAAACAGCTTCTGGCAGCTGACCCCGACGGCAGCGGACACCAGATGCCCCCCAATGACCGCCCAGGGCTGCGACAGGGCGCCGTGAGGTACGGCGAACAGCAGTACCGCCGAAGCGCCCATGGAGGCGAGCATCAATAAGGCACCGACATCTTCCAGGTACCAGTGGGAAAAGCCATACACCGCGAGGATACCGGCGAAGGCTCCCAGTGCGGAGAGCACCTTCTCACTGTGGCGGGTGGTATTGCGTTCAATGCCGAGATAGGCGCGAATTTCACGCCAGATAGCTCGCGGGATAGATCGTTCAGACACCAATTTGGCCTCACGCACCAAAAAAGTGCACATAATACCATTAGCCGGGTCATCCTGCGCCCACCTCGAAAAGACGGCTGTTAAACAACATTGAGTGCGCCACCGTACAGACCGGGGGTCACCGATAGTCCAGTATGGATCTTAATGAGGCGAAGGACTGGCCTAAACAGGGAGTTACATAAAGCGCCTCATGGACAGTGGCGCAAATAAATTTTTGAACTCTGTGAAGGAGAATGCACCATGAGAAATATCGTTTATATCGTCGGTCTTATTGTGATTGTTCTGATCGTTCTTTCCTTCCTGGGTTTACGCTAGAGAAAGCGGGGCGGACTCACCCCTTGTCCGTCCCCTCTTCAATGGCTTCTTCCGACTCCTCCTCATCTCCCGCATCGCGTTCAAGCTCTTCGCTCTGCACCAGAGCACTGGGATCAAAATCGAGAACCACGAGCATGGGGAAGTGATCCGAGCCGATGGCCGGCAGTCGGCGCAACTCGACAAAGCGAAAGTGCCCGGATGCAAATACATGATCCAGCGGGTAGCGCATGATCGGATTTTTCGCATTGAACGAGTTGTAAAGACCGCGGCCTATGCGCGGGTCGATAAATCCCCCAATCCGCTGAAAGAGACCCGTGCTGTGCGACCAGGCAACGTCGTTGAAATCGCCCCCCACTATGACCGGCTTATTTGTATTCTTCGCCACCTCCTTCGCAACCAGCTGTAGCTCAGCATCGCGTACATCTGAATCCTCGCGCTCCCCCGCTTGCGTTTTCTCATTTTCATCGTCCCCATGACTGGCGTTTTGCGGGTTAGTGCTCCCCGCCTCCGAGGCTTCACGCTTAAGGCCTGGCGGCCGGGGATGCACCCCATAGAGAGTTATCTCCTGCCCGGACCGCAATTGAAGCTTGACCCGAAACGAGGGAATCTTCGACTGTACCAGGAAGCGGATCTCGGGATCTATCAGTTCGAACCGGGAATAGAGCAGCATTCCGTATTTGTTCTCCTGCGGTGCGAACAGAGTGTGCGGATAGTCCGCTTCCAGGCCCTCGAGCTGCTCCAGCCACCAATGCGTCGGCTCACTCAACAGAATGACATCGGGGTTGGTACTGCGGATGAGACGGCGCAATGCCTCCACTTCCCGGTTGTCATGCAGCACATTGAAGATAAGCAGCGAGACACGGTTGTCGTCATTCTCTGCGAGGCTTTCCTGCATCTGCGTGGGGTACAGCGGTGTGTAGGGTGCGATGAAATACAACTGCAAGCCCAGCGCCAGAGCCAGTGCCCCCGCCAGCATGTAACCCGAGAGCCTCAGACCGGACTGGAAGTATAGCCAGCCGTAGCCTGCCAGTGTCACCACAATCAACACAGCGATCTGGATGCGAGGAAAATCAAAGATACGAATCCACCAGGCGTTGCCGGGAAGCTGCGCAATAAGGGTGGCGAAGACCAGGACTGAAGACAAGACGGCCAGGAGAAGACGGCAGACGATCGCCGTTGTGCTGTTCGAAATACTGGGCATAGGGTGAGCCGTAACAGTGAGCCAAAACGGCCGTAAATACACCGAGCCTCGATGCGTGCTCCTTTGTGGTCAGGTACTCCAGTCATGGTATGAAATGAAAGTAACGCCCGTCCGTTCGCTAGCGTACCGACTGGGAACGCTCTCGGGTTGAAGAATGGAAGCCATGAACCCTCTTGCGAGGCCTCCGCCTCGCCTGAACCTTTGTGCTCCTAAGAACCAGGGAAATGCCAATGAATTTGAGGTTAGCTGACTATATTCGTGAGAAGATCGAGCCGATTCTCCAGGATTGGGAAGATTTTGCCCATACCCTCTTCCACGGCGAGCATATGGACAAGACCGGGCTGCGCGACCACGCCAGGGTCATGCTTATGGAGATTGCTGACGATCTCGATTCAAACCAGAGTGACGCCAAACAGACCGCCAAGCCGAAAGGCGAGGAGCCAAAGAGTGGCGTCGAGACCTGGGCGGAGGTGCACGGAGGCGACCGACAGAGCAGCGGCTTCAGCATCGTGGAAACCGTCTCCGAGTTTCGGGCTCTGCGGGCCAGCGTGGTGTCACACTGGCGTCAGACCCACCCGGCACTGTCCGGGGAACAGCTGGAAGACCTGACCCGGTTCCACGAGGCGATCGACCAGGCGGTGGCCGAATCACTCGAGAAGTATGCCTCCGTGAAAGAGATGGAAACCCGTCTGTTTGGCGCCATTCTGGTCGCCTCGCCCGACCCGATTTATGTGCTCGATCTCAAAGGCCGGTTTGTGTATGTCAACAAGGCCACGGCCGAGCTTTTTGCTCTGGAGCCCGAGGAAATAATCGGAAAATCCACCTTTGATCTGGGCTTCCCCTTCGCGGCGGACTTTCAGCGGAACCTCGACAAGGTCATTGCTGAGCAATCCACCCACCGCGGCCGATTCGTGCACACCTTTTCTTCTGGCGAAGGTGAACGGTTCGACTACCTTCTTGCCCCCGTGTTGGATGAAAACCAGAATGCCGAAGCAACGGTGTGCATATCCCGGGATGTGACCCAACAAGCTCTTGCCGAAGAAAAAATATGGCACAACGCCCACCACGATTTCCTGACGGGTTTACCGAATCGAAGGCTCTTCCTGGATCGTCTTGAGCAGGAGGTGAAACACGCCAACCGCAGCAACCTGCCGCTTTCAGTACTTTATATGGATCTTGATGGCTTCAAGATCGTCAATGATTCACTCGGCCACGAAGCGGGAGATCAGTTACTTACCGATGCGGCAAAGCGCCTGACCGACTGTGTTCGAGAGGAGGATACCGTGGCCCGACTGGGCGGCGATGAGTTTACTGTAATTGTCGCCGGCGCCAAGCACCGTGAGGATCTTGAGCTGGTAGCGCAAGCTATTATCGGCGCCCTCGAGCGGCCTTTTCCTCTCCCGCATCAGCCCGTCCAGATTTCCGTCAGTGTTGGAATCGCGAGCTACCCCAAAGACGCGAACTCGCCTTCCGCCCTTCTGGTGGCTGCCGATCAGGCCATGTATCAAGCCAAGAAATCCGGCTCAAACCGGATGTGTTTTTTCGACAGATCCCTCAATAACGAAGAACCGTCACCCCAGCGCCGGCGCGCTGAGTGACTGAAGCCGCTTCTATTAACGCTCAACAGGGAACCAATCCATGAAAAACCGAAAAGTCACTCCGGACACACAAGCTGAAGATACCAACGCGCTGGTGGAAAAGATCACGTACAACGCCAACAAAGCTCTGGAACATGGCCATGATAACGCGCTATCACCCCCCCAGGGAGTGACCGCCGAGCCGCCGACCACGGCGGCCACCGCGAGCACTATCAATGAGACCAATGCTTCCGACAAAACCGGGGGCGCCGCCGATCCAGGTAACAATGCGACCATTGGTACTCTCGACCGGGTGCGGTCCGACCCCAGTGGGCAGCGGATGACCACCAATCAGGGGGTGCCCGTCGCCGATAACCAGAACTCCCTGAAGGCCGGTCTGCGCGGGCCCGCGCTCCTGGAAGATTTTATCTTGCGCGAGAAAATCACTCACTTCGATCATGAACGTATACCGGAGCGAATTGTCCATGCGCGCGGCTCGGCAGCGCACGGTTTTTTTGAGGCCTATGAAGACCTGAGTGAATTGACCCGCGCGGCACCCTTCTCTGAAAAGGGAAAAGTCACACCGGTATTCACACGCTTCTCTACCGTGGCCGGCGAGCGTGGCTCGGTGGATACCGCACGGGACATTCGCGGCTTCGCCGTCAAGTTCTATACCGATGAGGGCAACTGGGACCTGGTAGGCAACAATATCCCGGTGTTCTTTATCCAGGACGCGATGAAGTTTCCCGATCTTGTTCACGCCGTCAAACCCGAGCCACACCACGGTATGCCCCAGGCCGGCTCGGCGCACAATACCTTCTGGGACTTTGTCTCGCTGATGCCCGAATCCACGCACACTCTGATGTGGACCATGTCAGACCGCGGCATTCCTCGCAGTTATCGGATGATGCAGGGCTTTGGTGTGCATACCTTCCGACTCGTCAACGCCCAGGGGAGCTCGCATTTTGTGAAGTTTCATTGGACCCCCAAGCTGGGGACCCATTCTCTGGTATGGGAGGAGGCGACCAAGATTCAGGGCGCCGACAACGATTTTCACCGGCGCGACCTCTGGGATGCGATTGAGGCTGGAGAGTATCCCGAATGGGAGCTGGGACTGCAGATCTTCACCGAAGAGGAGGCCGACGCTTTCAGTTTTGATGTGCTCGATGCCACCAAGATTGTGCCGGAAGAGCTGGTGCCGGTTCGCCCGGTGGGCCGGATGGTGCTCAATCGCAACCCGGACAACTTTTTTGCCGAAACCGAGCAGGTGGCATTCTGCACCGCCCATGTGGTCCCGGGCATCGATTTCACCAACGATCCGTTGCTGGCCGGGCGAATCCACTCTTATGTGGATACTCAGATATCTCGCCTGGGCGGACCCAATTTCCATGAGATCCCCATCAACTCACCCATTGCGCCGGTTCACAACAACCAGCGCGACGGCATGCACCGCCAGGCCGTGCATCGGGGGCCGGTCGCGTACGAGCCCAACTCGCTTGGCGGGGGCTGTCCCTTCCAGACCGGAGAGATGGGCTTCATGTCCTTTCCCGAGCGCATCAGCGACGACAAGGTGCGGGGCAAACCGGAGAAGTTCGCCGATCACTATACCCAGGCCACCCTCTTCTGGGAGAGCCAGACGGAGTGGGAGAAGGAACACCTTGTGGGCGGCTTCCGGTTCGAGTTATCAAAAGTGACCGTCCCTGCCATTCGCGAGCGTATGTTGTCCTCCCTGGTAAACGTATCGAAGGAATTGGCAACAGAGGTGGCTAAAGGCCTGGGGCTCGCAGTCCCCAAAGCCATGCCCAAAGCGCTCAGCAAGAAGGTGAAACCCGAAGTCACCCGCTCACCGGCCCTGTCGCTCACGGCACGACCGGGCGATGGCGGCATCCGTACACGGAAGGTGGCGATTTTGCTCGCCGATGGAATTGACGGCGGCGCCATCACCCGCCTGAAAACCCTCCTGACAGAGTCCGGGGCGATACCGGTGCTACTCGGCCCACAGCTGGGGACGGTCACATTGGGTAAAGGGTCAGCCAAAGCGCCGGGGAAAAAGGAGCCGCTGGAAGCCAAGGCGACCCTGGAGAATTCACCCGACGTGTTGTTCGATGGCCTGATATTGCCGGACGGCGATACGGGTGTGGCAGCGCTGGCCGCTCAAAAACAGACCAACGAGTTCATCGTCAACCAGTACAATCATGGCAAAACGATTCTGGCCATGGGGGCATCAAGCCAGCTGCTTGATGCGGCGGGAGTGGAGAGTTCAGCCGATGGCGTTTTCCTGGCCGAGAGTAAGGAGGTGGACGCGATCGGAGCGGAGTTTATTGCCGCGCTGGGGCAACACCGCCATCCGTTGCGTCGCGGCGCGTAACCCAGAACATGGACCTGAAAAGCGGTTATCCCTTCTGGGCCATAAAGAACGGACTTATGTGTGAGTTCCCCCAACTCAAAGCGGATATAGACTGTGATGTGGTTGTGGTGGGTGGAGGCATTACCGGCGCGCTGATTGCCGACGAGCTGGGCAAGAACGGCCTTGAGGTCGTGGTCGTCGAGCAACGAGACATAGGCTGGGGCAGCTCTGCCGCAAGCACTGCGTTATTGCAGTACGAGATTGACACGCACATGGTCGACCTGGCCAGTATGTATGGTGAAGCCAACGCGGTGCTGGCCTACCGATCCTGTGCAGAGGCGATTACGGATCTGCGGGATCTTTCCCAGGAGGTGGGTGATGTGGATTTCGATATGCAGGAGAGCCTTTACTATGCCAGCGCGCCCACCGATGAGGCCACACTGCGCGAGGAGTACCAGCTGCGCATCAAACACGAATTTGACGCGCAGTGGCTCGACTCCGACCACCTGCAGGAGCAGTTCGGGATCAAAGCTCCATGCGGGATTCTGACCAAGCTGGCAGCACGCATTGACCCCTACCGGATGGCCTCCAAGCTGCTACTTCGGCTGGCGGAGCGCGGCGGCCGGGTGTTCGACCGCACGGTTATTCATACCATAGAACCCTCTGATCAGGACGTCACCCTGTGCACGCAAGAAGGCTTCCGGATAAAAACACAACAGGTGGTAATGGCCGCGGGCTACGCGTCACAGCGGTGGTTAAGACAGCCGGTGGCAACAAACCGGAGTAGCTACGCGTTTATTACCGACCCCCTGGAGAAATCGGACCTGGGTAAGCTGGCGTCGACCATGGTATGGGAGTCCGCCAGGCCTTATCTTTATATGCGTACCACAGGAAATGGCCGACTGCTGGTGGGAGGCGATGACGACGACGTAGACATTCCCGCGCGCCGGGATAAACGGGTTGGAAGCAAGGCGAAAGGCCTGTGCCGTAAGGTCAAAAAACTTTTCCCCGACCTGCCGCTGCGCCCGGCGTTTTCCTGGGGCGGGACCTTTGCTGAAACCAGGGACGGACTACCCTTTTTTGGCCCACACCCGCAATATGGCCCGCGCGTGCAGTTCGCCCTGGCGTACGGCGGTAACGGCATCAGCTACAGTATGCTGGGCGCGGGGTTGCTGAGAGCGAATATCGAAGGCCGGCCGCATCCCCTGGCGGAGTTGTTTGGATTTTCACGCGCAGGGTAACGGCCAGCCTGACAATCAGTGCCCTTCGGACTCCTCTTCGGTCGGCAGGGTGGCGAGGTAGGCCACAATGTCGCGCAGCTGCTTGCGGTTGAGCATGGCCCCCATTGGCGGCATACCCGAGCCTGAGTACTCACGCTTGACCACCTCGGCCTTGGCCACCTCTACCGGCTGATCATCAGCGACAATGGTGAGCGAGTCCTGCGTTTCCTTTTCAAAGAATCCACTGACCGTTTCGCCCCCCTCCAGGGTCACGGTGATCCGGCCGTGACCGGCGGGAATGCGCGCGCCCGGATCCACGAGTGCCTCAAGCAGCTGCGTTCCATCCAGTTCGTCGCCGATGTTGGTCAGGTCCGGGCCCACTCGGGCGCCGCGCTTTCCGACCATATGGCAGCGAATGCACTGAGCAGTGCTGTCGTAGCGGAACAGCCGCATACCGGCTTCGGGATCGCCACCGCGCAGCGCTTCGCGGTACTTCTCCAGAGGCTGACCAGAGGCCTTGTCCGCCTCGTAAGCGGCCAGTGCCTCCTGTAGACGTTCATTGTCAGTGGCCTGTACCGCCTCGATCACATCCAACTGCACTTCGGCAGGCAATTCGCCGGCTCGCAGTGCTTCGAGCGACTCTCCCAGCAGTTCATGGGCGCTGGCATGATCGACATTGGCGAGTGAGCGGTAAGCAGCCTGCTGCTCGTCTACCGTTCCTTTTTCCAGCAGTACCCGGTGCATTTCCACCACCTCTTTGGTGGGCAGTTCCAGCTCGGGCAGGAGCGCCAGAGCCGCCAGCCTGACATCGGAGTCGGCGTCATTGGTGGCGGTCATTGCCGCCCGACTCATGTTTTCGTAGTCGAGCTCATACAGCGCCTGCAGCGCCGCCGCTCTGACCTGCGCACTGGCATCCCGCTCCAGGGTTGTTACCAGCGATTCCATGCTCGATTGCATGTCCAGGTAGGCGAAGGCCTTGACCGCCGCCGCCCGCACCTCGGCGCTGTCGTCCGCCAGGAGGGCGTCGGCATTGGCATCGAGACGACCGGTGACCTGCTCGGCCGGATGACTCACCGCGCCCCGGTGGCGACCGGTCACGCGGTCAAATTCAGACGAGTCCGTCCATACCGAGAGCGTATTCAATGCTTCCGCCCTGAGCGGGCCCTTCGCCTCGGAGCCCAGCACAAACTGGAGCAGCCGCTCGGCCGAGGCATCGCCACCGACATAGAGGTTGGCATTGATCAGGCGGCGCAGCAGCGGCTCGTTATCAAACCCGGTGCTGCCCAACATCTGCGCCAGCGCGGGAAACGCTTCCTCGACAAAGTGATCGTCACTGATACCGCGCGCCGCGTTGGTCACGATGAACTCACTGTCATCATCCAGGAAGCGCTCAAGCGCCGGGCTCTGCAGGCGCGCCAGGGCCACCACAGCCGCGATGCGCACGGCCCGGGAGTCATGCTCATCCAGTTCGGCCAGGGCGGCCGCATCGTCGATGCGCGCCAGGGCTGTGGCGCCGGCGTGGCGAAGATAGACGTCCTCGTCGTTGTTGGCTTCGAGCATGGCGATGATCGCGGGTTGATCCTCCGCATTGCCGATCCGGCCCAGGGCCTGAGCCGCAAACAACTGCACGCGCAGGCTCTCATCCTCCAGTAGAGGCAGGAGGCTCTCGCGCGCCTCGGCGAAGGCGACATCCCCAAAAATTCTGGCCGACTGGGCACGAATTTCGGGATCCTCATCGTCCAGCAGGCCGGCATCCAGCAAAGGAACAAGAACCAGCGCCTGCGAGGACTTCTGGCGCGACAGCTGGCCCAGGCCCCAGATGGCATGAATCCGCGCCAGTTGATGATCGCTGTTTTCGGCCACATCCAGCAGCACCGAGTGCGCGTCCCGCCTTACCAGGGCGAACTGGGCCCGCTGACGGACGCGTCGGTCGGCGTGGGACAAGTGTTCGGTCAGTGCGTCGACATCGAGCGCTTCGAAATCGGCTTGCAGCAATTCCTGAGTATCGGCTCTGAGTGCCTGATCCGCGCCATCGGTCACATCCATCGTCCAGATACGGCCTTCGCCGTTGGTGCCCCAGCCCTCAATCCAGTCGCTCATGTAAAGCGCACCTTCCGGGCCAAAATCCAGGCCCGTAGCCTGAACGCCGCGAAACACATTCTGATCGCTCGCCAACTCAAAAGAGGCGCCTTTGGGCTCCAGGGTAAACGCATTGATCCCCGAGCGGGCCGCCGAGCCGACGAACTCCACCACAAAAAAGTGGTTCTGCCAGCGCTCGCTCAGGGCCGTGCCGGGGTTGTAGACCATGCCGGTGGGGCCGGCATGGTAAGGAGCAATGGGGGGCAGGATGTGGGCGGACTGGTCCTCGAACCGGGGCGTGAAATAGTCCTCGTCCATCCAGACCTTGTAGTCGTTGTTCTTCGGGTCAGTGTATTTGCCGAGCTGCCAGTTATAGCGCCAGCCACTATCGGAGCCATCGATGAGATATACCACCCGCTCGTACTCGCCGTCATGATCACCATCGTTGTCCACAGTGACCAGGTTGCCGTACTGGTCGAAGTCAAATTCGTGGGTGTTGCGCAGGCCCCGCGCAAAGACTTCAAAATTGCTGCCATCGGGTTCACTGCGCACAATGACGCCCTGATTGGGATAGGCGTGCTCATTGCCTTCCAGATCGGTAATGTGGCCGCCTACATCGCCAATGGAATAGTAGATGCGACCATCCGGCCCCAGCTCGACGCCGGACATGCCGTGTCCACTGAACCCGATGTGTACCCCGAAGCCGTCGGAAATCGGGGTTTTTGTATCGGCGCGCGAGTCGCCATCGGTATCGGCCACGCGCCAGGCGTTGGGCGCGACCGCGACAAACAACTCTTCCAGTTCGTTGTGGTAATAGATGCCGCCGAGCACATCGGTAATTTCGCTGTTGAAATCCTTCAGAAACAACTGGCTCTGGTCGGCACGGCCATTCCCATCGGTATCTTCCAGCAACACGACTTCTTCTTTCACCACGGCCAGATCGCGCCAATCGCGCGAGCCGTCCCCGTTGCGATCCTCGAGCCACTCATTCTGCTCACTGCGCTCCGGCGCCAATTCGGTCCTGAGAAAATCGCGGCGGTCTTCCGGTGTTTTGAAAGCGGTCACTTGGGGCGTCCACCGGGAATAGCCGCGAATATCGAATTCCGAGTTGTTGCTACGGTTGGTCACCGCCGCCCAGACCCGGCCCTGAAAGTCGACGCTGATGGCGACCGGATCGCCCAGCAACTTTTCGGGTGCCCACAGATCAACGGTCAGGCCCTCGGCCGGGACCAGGTTGACCTGGCTTTTCACTCTTTGGCTGAGCGACGCCTGCTCGTCCTGTTCAAGCCGGATGATTTCGGAGTCTTCGTCACTGAGGGGGGCTACGGCCCTGTCGCTGGCACCACTACGCGCTTCTGCCGAGCTCTGGCCCGGGTCGGCCTGATTGGTATCGCTGTTGTCCTCTGGCGCACAGGCGGCAAGGGCCAATACCAGTGCCGGGGCCAGACTCAGGGGTATCCATAAACGACCGAAGGTGTTCTCTCGCTGCTTCATAATTATGTTTGTCTCTTTGGCTCGGCCCGGAAACGGGCCATCTTCTTGTTTATTTGACCGGAACGCTATTGTAGAGTGGTTCTCGACCACTTTCCATGCCAAAAGGCCTCGCCCCCGCGACGGCCAACAACGGAGTTTTCATGGGTGAAAATGCCACTTTTAAGGATCGAATTCAGACCACGGGAGAGGAGACGGCCAACACCGTCAGCCACCTCGTCGGTCTGATAGCGGCCGTTGGTGCCACACCGTTCATGATCCAGCGCGCCGTGCGCTTGGGCGACCCCGCTTTTGTGGTGGGTGTGAGTATTTTCTGTGCCACCATGATCGCCCTGTACCTGTCTTCCTCCGTGTACCACACCCTTCCTCCGGGGCGGGCCAAACGGGTGTGCAAAATCATTGACCACTCGGCCATCTACCTGCTGATAGCGGGTACTTACACCCCCTTTACGCTGGGCGCGCTCAGCGGCACCTGGGGCTGGACCCTGTTCGGGGTCATCTGGGGGCTGGCGGCCCTGGGCATTTTGCTGAAGGCGTTGAGAAAACTGCGTCACCCAGCGGTGTCGACCAGCCTTTACCTTTTGATGGGCTGGCTGGTGCTGGTGGCGCTACACCCGCTCTCCCGGGAGGTGCCCAGCGCCGGCATCGCCTGGCTCTCGGCCGGCGGCGCCGCCTACTCCCTGGGCGTGGTGTTTTTTGTGCTGGACAAGAGAGTGAAGTTTGCCCACTTTGTGTGGCACCTGTTCGTCCTGGCCGGAACGATGTTCCACTTTATCTCGGTATTCGGTTACGCCCACTGACGCTCCGGTCGCGGTCACTTCGACAGGGGAATTTCTCCGTACTGATTCATGCCCGAGCCACCGTCGGCGCCGCCGTCGTAGACATAACCGTAGGCTGCTTCTCCGTCCTTCTCCTTCATCAACGCGCCGCGCACCCACTGTACCTGTTCGTCGGCCACCAGCAGTCGGGCTTCGCTCCAGTCACCCCCGTCTTGGCGCGCCGCGTGGAACAGGCGGCCGGTGTCCTGCTCAATAAACAGGACCTGAATACTGTTGCCATAGGCAATGGCATCGGCTCCGGTCTGGTCGGAGTCCACCGCATTCTGTGCGACCGGGCGGTCCGACGCCTGGACAGGGTCGGACCAGGCTCCCTCCGCTGTCACCCGACGTTCCAGCAGCCGGCCGGAGGCGGAGCGGTAAATCAGACTCACTGTGTCCGTTTCGGGCCGATAGACCAGAGGCAGAATCGAACCGATATCTACGCTGTCGGTAGCCAGGTTCGACGCGAATTTTTCCCGCTCGGTCATGTCACCGTTGGGCAGAAGGCGACGATACCAAGCGCTGCCGTCATCCCCCGTGTAGGCCAGGTGAACCACATCGTCTTTGCCTCTCACCAGAGTAGGGCCCGACAGGTTGGGACCCACATCGGCGTCGACCACCGTCTCGTCGCTCCACTCGCCTTCGGGCGAACGCACCCGGGTGTGAATTTTCTCCGGGCCACCGTAAACGGCTACGATGCTGCCATCGGAACGGACGGCGAGGTCCGCGACCTGAGTCGGCGGCTCTACCGGAGAGGCCAGGCGCTCGTCCTGAATGGCCCAGGTATCGGGTTGCCCTGGATGATCGGAGGTGCGAAACACGTGATACCAGACATCGTTTGAAGTCTGATGCAGCATATGAATCCTGTCATCCACCAGTACCGAGGCGAAGCCTTCCAGATCGCCGGTTTTGGGGCGATGCTCGCCGTCCACCTCTTCCCAGCTTTTGCCGCCGTCCGGGGACTTGACGGTCATCAGGGCGTTCCAGGTTTCGGCCGGCTCCATCAGGAAATAGAGATCACCGTTGCTGGCTTGCCAGGGTCCGACGCGCATGGGGGTTTCCACGAAAACACCTCCCAGGTGTCCTTCGGCCACGTCCAGCGTCACGGACGCCGGGGCATCGGAGGCCAGAGGCGTGCCGCCCTCATCCACCAGCCGGTACTCAAAATGGTCACCGGCTTCGTTGAGCGCGGCTTCATCCGAAAAGCGGCGAATCACGACGGGAAACTCCCACTCGCTGTGACCGCGGTCGGCGGACCACGCCGGCGTTGTATCCACGAAACTGATTCCGGCTCCGCCGGTGAAAGGTTGTTCGGATAGAGCCAACAGATCTTCCGTTGGGGCGCCATGCTCAAAGGAGGCGCTGGCCATGATGCTGGTACGCGGAGAGCGAGGTGTGCCCTCCTCCACCAGTGCTTGTACGTCGAGCTGGTGGCCCTTGGGCACGTGAAGCCCGACCACGGAGGCGGGAATCAGCTGTTTGAGATCTTCGGTCAGTACCAACGCCTCATCATCGTATTCTACGATCAGCTCCTGTCCTTCCATGATCAGTTTCAGCTCGAACCACTGACCCTGCTTTACATCAAACGGGTGGGTAACGACGATCGATTCGCGACCATCACTGACGCGAACGATCTGCACGGCCTCGCCTACCTGAAGGTCCACGCGCAGATAATTTTCGGCATTCTCGTAGCCAAACACTACGCCGGCACTGGTGTCCGATTCCGGCAGACGCAGATCAACCGCGAATTCCAATGGCTGCCAGTGGGTTTCGTAGCGACCCAGCGCCAGCAGAGGTTCACCCCGGGCCTGAAGTTGAAGATGGCCGCCACCGGCTTTCTGCCAGGTGATCGAAGAGAGATCACCACTGACGACCTGCCAGAATTCGTCCATCGATCCGTCGGGGCGGGTTTCGAAATTGAGCTCATGCTCTTTTGCCGGTTGCGGAAAGTTCTCTGCGCCCAGGGGTTCCCAGATACCGTTGTTCCTGCGCACTTCAAGTTGGTAGCGGCGGCCGGTGTCTTGCGCCTGGTTGCCTTCCACTTGAGCGGCTTCCACTTCAAACCTAATCCGGAAGGGTTCGTCAGCCAGAACCGTCGCCGACTCGTTGGTGTCGCTTGCCCAGCCGGCATCGTCATTCAGAGGCGCCTCGAAATCCGAGCGCACCCGGAAGGCCGTCTGCCGATCCACATCGGCGCTGGCGGCTTTCTGCCCCTGGTCCGGATCGGATTCGCTGCAGCCGATCAACAGGAGTGCGCTGAGCATACCGGTCAGTAGCTTTCGGGGAGCGCGGTGTGGACGGGCAAAAGCGTCAGTCATCTGTGCAAGCGTCATGGTTCACCTTGTGAAGTGGATTCGTTTGTTTCCGTATTGGGTCTGGGGATCAATTCAGTCGGAAGTACACCGGCAGCGTCCAGGTCATGCGACTCTGGGCGAGGTCCTCGGGCATTTTGGGTAGCGGGTCGGCTCTTTCCAGCATTTCTTCCACGGCCCGATCCAGGCTGTCGTGGCCGGTGGGACGCATCAGTTTGTAGTCCAGGATGTTGCCGTCCCGGTCGAAGGTAAAGGACACCATGGCCATGCCCTGTTCGGCTTTGCGCCGGGCGCTCATGGGGTACTCCTTGTGTCGCTCCAGCCAGGCGCTGACCTCGGTGCGGTAATCCGGCGGTGCATCCTGAATGCCGCCGGTCGCCCCCGCCTGCTCGCGGTCGGCGGTCTGTTTCGCATCCCGGTCGCTGCTCTGTTCTGCCACTTCGGCCCGGGTTTCAGTTTCCGCCGGTTCCGGTTGTGGTTCCGGCTCAGGCTCGGGTTCAGGTTCGGGTTCAGACTCAGGTTCGGGCTCCGGCTCCTCCTCTTCGGGCTCAGGCGTTTTCACTTCCGACTCCAGAGGTTCGGGCTCCGGCTCGGGCGTGGGCTCAGGCTCCGGTTCGGGCTCGGGTTCGGGCTCGGCCGCTTTCGGGGGCGGCGCCAGGGCGATGGTGATGGACTGGGCACCGGGATCTTCCGCCCGGTGGACCACTTCTTCATCGGACTGGGTGCGCACCATGGCCACTGTGTGCACGGCGGCGGCGAGTGTGAAGGCCAGTAACCAGTGCGCGGGTCGGGGTTCTCGAATCATTGGTTTTCAGTCAACAGTTGAATCTGGGCGACGCCGCCGGCGCGGAGCTCGGCCAATAGCTGCGTCAGCTCTCTGGCATCGAGACGGCGGTCGGCTCTTACCTGCAAAGGCGCTTCTGGCTCGGGCCGCTGCTTGAGTCGCCCGGCCAGTTGATCGGTATCGATCGCCTCTCCCGTCCATGCGAGCCGACCATCAGCCCCGATCGCAAGGTATTCGGGCTTGGCATCCTGCGCGTCCGCATGGTGCGTCGTGGGCGGCGTGAGCTGGAAAGGCGGTTCCTGAATCAGGGAGCCACTCACCATAAAAAAGATCAACAGCAGAAACACCACATTGATCAGCGGCAGCACATTTTCTTCCGCATTGCTGGCGCGCCGCGGAAGAGGCGGCAGGGAAAAATCAACATTCTTTAACATGGCGCACATCTTGAGAGTGAGAGGTTTATGTCATTCATCCCGGGTTTCACCCAACGCCAGTGCTTCGATCCCCGCATGACTGAGCTGATCGAAGCTGTCGATCAGCTCGTGCAGGCGAACGCCGTCTTCCGCGCGCAGTATCACGGAGGAAATACGCTCCTGCTCCAGATCGGTGCTCAGCCGCTCGGCCAGATCGGCCAACGGATAGCGCTCACTCTCGTAGCGAAGTTCACCGGCACCCAACAGATACACATCCGCCGCCGGGATGTCGTTGGCACTGGCCGCCTCACTGCCGGTGGCCAGCTCCAGTCCGCTCCACTTGGCCAGACTGGAAGCGAGCATGAAAAACAGCAGCAGATTGAAGACCACATCGATCAGCGGTGTCAGGCTGACACTGCGCTTGCGGCGGGGAGCAACGTCAATGTGCACCGGCGAGCGCTCCTTTGACGTCAGCCGCTGGCTGGCGCACTTCGCCCGGCTCTTTGGCCCGCGGTTGACTGACCATGCAGTTGAACGCGCGGCTGGTGAACACACGACTCAGAGCATCCTGCATGTCCTCATGCAACCGCTCGACGCTGCGCTCGAGAAAGTTGAGAATGGCCACGGCGGGAATGGCCACCACCAGGCCCACCGCGGTGGTCAACAGGGCTTCCCAGATACCACCAGAGAGCACCGAGGGATCGACCTGGCTGCCAGCGGCTTCCAGTTGGTTAAAGGCGGCAATCATGCCGATCACCGTACCCAGCAAACCCAGTAGCGGTGCGATGTTGCCAATCACCTCCAGGGGGCGGAAGTGCCGACGGAGCACGTTGATATCCCGCGCGGCGGTACGGGCCACTTCCTCACGCAGACTCTCTTCCGGAATACCCGCCTCACTGCCTTTGACCACCAGGTTCATCGCCTGGGCAATGGGATTGGGGTTGCCGGCCAATGTCTTGGCGGCGCGCGCCGTATCGCCCTGGCGCCAGGCGTCAATTGCCGGCTCAACGAAGCGACGATCGCCCATGCGGATTGAGCGAAACTGCCAGAGTTTCAGCAGGGTAATCGCCAGACCGTACACGGACATCACCAGCAAGATGGCCACGACCGCCCCGCCCAATTCGAGCAACTGCATCAGGGAACTGATGTTGAAACCACTCATACAAACCTCACTTGTGTATTTGATCGGGGCCATCCGCCCCCACCGTCACAGTCCGATCAAGCGTCTACGAAGAACGGACCGCGCATTTCATAAATCCGGCCGTCGGTGTGATCGCCGGTGTAGCCTTTCTGGGAGCTGAAGTACAGACGCTCGCCATCGGGACTGAAGGCCGGGCCCGCAATTTCCGAATCCCGTTGACCGATCACATTGACCAGTTCAAACGGTTTGATGTCGACGCCCACGACCACCAGACGCATCTCACTGCCGTCTTCGGCCACCAGCACATCGCCACCGGAGGAGACTGTCAGGTTGTCGACATCGTCAATACCGGGGTTGAAGGCCTGTTCGGACTGCTTGTCGTAGATCAGATCCAGGGTGTTGGCGTTGGTGTCCAGGGCCCAGACCCGGTTGTCGCCCTTGGTGGTGAAGTACACCATGCCCTCGTGGTACCAGCAGCCCTCACCGCCATCAAAAATCTCGGCCTCGGGTATTTGTTTGCGGGTCGGCGCTTCGCGCCGCTCGGGATCTTCGCCGCCCAGGCGCGGCACCGGGTTGGGAACGGTTTTCCACTGCACCGCACGGGTTTGTAGCGGGTCGTCACCGGTCACCACAGCCACTTCCAGTCGACCCTTGCTCAGATCCGCACGGCCGCCCTCCGGGTAATGCTCGGGCACGAACCGGTAGAAGTTGCCGTCTTCGGTGTCTTCAGTCAGGTAGATGTGCCGGTGCACCGGATCCACCGCTGCCGCCTCGTGCTTAAAGACGCCCAGAAGGGGCGCGGGCACGGCCAGCTCGCGCCCCGTGGGGTCGCACTCGTACACCAGCCCCTCATCAATTTCTTCACAGGTGAGCCAGGTACCCCAGGGCGTGGGGCCGCCGGCGCAGTTGTTGGTGGTACCGGTACAGATGGCGTAGCTGTCGACCACGTCACCCCGGGCGTTGAAGCGCAACGCTCCCACGCCGCCCTGTCGCCAGGCACCGACTTCTGCATTGGAGACATAGACCCAGCCGCCGTCTTCCATCGGGAAAGTAGCGCCGCCGTCGGGGAGCGCATGCCACACATAGTTCGACGCGGTGCTCGGCCGCTGACCGGTGCGGGCGACCTCACGTACGGAAAAGCCGCGCGGCACCATCATTCTGGTTTCGGGATCGTTGTCGACCGTCACCTCATGCAGAGTGCCCGCCAGATTGGGAATGTTGCTGACTTTCTTTTTCAGCGCCAGCGGTTTGGCTGAACGGGGAGAGCCCTGGGTGCTGCAGCCCCAGAGGCCGGGGCCAACAGCGAGCACGCCCGAGGCGACCAGACTTCTCTGCAGCAACCGGCGGCGCTGGTGATTGACGGCTTGTGTGTTGGAGGACTTTTTCATAAGACATCTCGCCCGAATGGATGAATAGCTTTCAATACAAAAGGACGCCGAGACACAAACAATCCCTGAATGTGCCGGCGTCCCGTTGCGATCAAAGTTTATGGTGACGAAGTATGCCATCCGTTTATGACCCCTCGGTGACAGGCATGTGAAATAAAAAAAACAAGCTGTCCCGTCATCAAAGCTTCACCCGCTGTTCACATTTCTGACCTTTGAATGTCATGTCGACCCGCTAGCGTGACCCGCTCAACGAAGAAGACAAAACTCACGCCCGGGGGGCCAGGACGCCGCCCGGTCGTATTTTTGTATTTGATAATTTATTGGGGGTAACACCATGAAAAAGCACGATCTGAAACGCCTGATCACAGGCGCTCTCGGGCTCTGGATTCTTGCGCTATGCGCAACGATTCAGGCTCAGGGTACCGGGGTGATCCGCGGTGAAGTCACTGACGCTACCGGCGACTACTCGTTTCCGGATGCGGAAGTACGCATCGAAGGCGAGCGCATGCGCGAAGTGACCGGCCGCGACGGCAGCTTTCGCTTCAACAATGTACCGGAGGGTGAGTACGAGCTGGTGTCAGAGTACGGTGGCGCCATGCCGGAACGGGTTCCCGTGACCGTAGTCGCCGGAGAAACCGCTCGTGTCAGCATCCGTATCGGCGGCGGCAGCGAGCAGAACAACGCCAATCAGCTCAAGGGACTGCTGATTGACAGCCAGGCCGCCGGCCAGGCCGCCGCTATCAACCGGCGCCGCCGGGCACCGTCCGTCATGGACGTTCTGTCTTCCGATTCGGTGGGTAACTTTCCCGACCAGAACGTGGCCGAAGCCCTGCAGCGGGCGCCCGGGATCTCGGTACAGCGCGATCAGGGCGAAGGCCGCTTTGTGGTCATTCGCGGCATCAACCCCAACTTCAACTCCACCACCATTAATGGCATGCGCATTCCGGGACCCGAAGCCGACTCACGTGCGGTCAACCTGGATGCCATTTCCTCAGACCTGGTAGAGTCCGTTGAAATTACCAAGGCGATTACACCGGATATGGACGGCGACGCCGTCGGCGGCAACATCGAAGTCAAAAGTCTGACCGCATTCGATCTGGGTGGCCGCAGCGGCAGTGTCACCCTGGGCGGTAGCTACAACACCACCAACGAAGAGATCAGCCCGGACATCTCCGCCTCTTACACCGACCTGTTCAGCATCGGTGGCGGCGAAGACAACCTGGGTATCGCCTTTGCCGTCAGCCAGTTTGACCGCGATACCGTCTCCGACGGCATTGAGGGCGCCCCCTGGGAAATGACCGAAACACCCGAAGGTGGCGAGGTCAACGCCCTGCTCGAAGGCGAACAGCGCGATTATGTCCTGACCCGAAAACGCACCAGTGTAGCCCTGAATTTTGACTATCGCCCGAGCGAAACCTCTGAGTACTACCTGCGGACTCTGTACAGCGAATTTGATGACGCCGAGGTAAAAGCCGAGAACATCTTCATCTTCGAGGACGGTGATATCGACTCACTGACGGCCGACAGCGGTGAGTTCTCCGGCGCCGAATACGAAAAAGCCCACTCGGACAGCAACAAGATTGTCGAGATCAACAGCTACAGCCTCGGTGGTAAAAACGAAGTCAACAACTGGACCTTCGACTACGATATTGGTTATGCCACCGCCGGTGAAGCGGGCGACCTGGAAATTACCGGCGAAAGCCTGGCCGAAGACGTCAGCATGGGCTACGACAAGTCCGGCGATGCCGAGCAACCCATCCTCTACGTCATCGGTGACCAGGGCAGCAACGCCAGCGACTTTGTTCTGGAGTCGGCCGAAGGCGAATCGGTTTTCAACGAAGAGCGCGAACTGGCACTGACATTTAATGCTCAGTACGACATGATGTTTGGCGATGCCCCCGGTTTCATCAAATTCGGGGCCAAGACCCGCCAGCGCGAGAAAGAAAACAACATCGACATCAGCATCTACGAAGGCTTTGGCGACACCTACACCATTGCCGACTTCGACCGGAAATCCCCGGCTGACTATCCGCCCCGTGGCGACTTTGGCCCGGCCGTGGATCGCGATGAGTATCGCTCCTTCTTTTATGGTAACCGCGACAACTTCGAGCTTAATGAAGCAGACAGCCTGATCGACAGCAACGGCGAAGACTATTTCCTGGAAGAAGACATCAACGCGGCCTATCTGATGGCTAATGTCGAACTGGAGCGCCTCACCGTGATCGGCGGTGTGCGGGTAGAAGACACCGAGTACACCGCGGAAGGCAACCAGGTCAGTGTCGATGAAAACGTCAACGACGGCGAACCCCAGCTGTCCGATTTCTTCGGCAGCAAGAGCTACACCAACGTACTGCCCAGCCTGCACCTGAACTATGCGCTGCAGGAGAACATGGCGTTGCGCGCAGCGGTGACCAACACCATCGCCCGTCCCGGCTTTGAAGCGGCCGGCCCCTGGCAGATCATCGAAATTGAAGGCTCTGGCGATGACATCGAGCGGGTAATGGAGCGCGGCAATCCGGATCTGGATCCGCTGGAATCGACCAACTTTGATCTGCGCTGGGAGTACTACCCCACTGGCGTGAGCACAGTCTCGGCCGGCTTCTTTTACAAGGACATCAGCGAGTACTTCCTTGGCGCGAACGTCGCCGGCGAGCCACCCTATGAAGACTTCGACGAGGTGTCTCAGACCATCAACGGTGGCGACGCTGAGCTGTACGGCATTGAGCTGGCCTTCATCCGTCAGTTCGACTTCCTGCCTGGTCCCTGGGACGGCCTGCTGCTGGATGCCAACTACACCTTCACCGACAGTGAGGCGGACGTGCCCGAGCGCGACGGCGGCATCCCTCTGCCCGGCCAGTCCGACCACATTTTCAATGTGGCCCTGGGTTACGAAAAGCACGGTTTCAATGTTCGGGTCGCGGCCGCTTATCGCAGTGAGTTCTTTGAGGAGACGGACGATGCCTCCGATCCGGCGTTCGACCGCTATCAGGACAACCACCTGCAGATCGATGTCTCCAGCAAATACCGTTTCAACGACATGGTTCAGGTCCACCTGAACCTGGTGAACATCAACGATGAGCCGCTGTACGCCTACTGGGGCAGTTCGGAGTTCAATTCACAGTACGAAGAGTATGGACCCACCGTGGAAGCGGGTGTCCGTCTGGACTTCTAACGTCCCGCAACCCGCATAAAAAAGCCCCGGGAGAAGCATTTCTCCCGGGGCTTTTTTATGGCTTACGTGGGCTATCTGTTTCCTTCCCGTCTAGAAAATCCAGGCGATCATCAGCCAGAAGATCACAAAAAACAGGAAGAAGCCGAGCAACATAAACGAGAACTCGCCGAGCACGCCGTCCCCCGCCGCCACGGCGAATACCAGAAACAGCACAACGGTGACAAAAAACGAGATGATGGCGGCGGTTTTAAGGCCCAGGCCAGGTTCAAGGTGTGTGGCCGCAAACTCGGAGAGCGCCGGCAGCAATAACAGCGCTGCCACACCCACCAGTACCACCAGGGATACCAGGACGATCGCGATCTTGCGCGACTCGTTCTTGTCCTTCTGATCTTCTTCACCAACCATGGGCTTACCCCTGATTCTGCTGTTCTTTGATCAGCTCGCGCACCCGGTTGGGGTCGGGCATGCCGGAGGCTACTATTTCCGGCTTGTCGCCGGCGGTGTAGATCTCGATAACACCCACGCCGAAAATACGATTAAAGAAGCTCTGCTTGACCCGCACGGTTCGTATGCTGGAGAGGCTGAACTCGGCCCGGTTCTTGCTGAGCAGTCCCTCTTCATACATCAGGTCGCGTTCTTTCACGGTCAGCTTCGAGCCCTTGCACTGCAGGTACCACCACAGCAGTATCAACAGCCCCAGACCGAAGACCGGAATCAACAGCAAGCTGATAATGAAGCCGAGAGGATTGTTTTTGAACATCACCGGATGTTCGGAATATAACTCGCTCACTGAGCACTCCTTATCGCGTTGGTGTCACTGCAGAATAGTCTTATGCGGAAAAAATGCAACGCCGACTCGCCAACTTTGCCGTCGCCCTGGGCTTCCGGCGGGCGCCACTGTTCAATCAGCCTGGCGGTGAGGGCGGACCCAGCCATGCTACGGGCCGGCGATGGCCACCCCCCAGAGACCTTCAGGACGCTATTGTGTCCGATCCCGATAGCCCTTGGCCTGATACATGTCATGATCCGCATGACGAACCAGCTCGAGTTCATCCTCGCCATGCTCGGGGTAAACCGCTATACCGATACTCGCCGAGACGATCACCGTGTGCCCTTCCAGCTCATAGGGCGCCGACAGAGCGGCGGCCACTTTGTCGGCCACGACCCTCGCGTCGTCGGGCTGATCGAGGCCGTTGATCAGGATCACGAATTCATCGCCTCCCAAACGGCCCAACGTGTCGGATTGACGCACACTCTGATGCAGACGCTGCGCCACCGTCCGAAGCAGATGGTCACCAACGGAATGGCCGAGGGAGTCATTGACCGCTTTGAACCGATCCAGGTCCAGAAAGAGTACCGCAAAGCGACTCTGTTCCCGGTGGGCTCTCACCAGGGCGGTTCGCAGCCGGTCGAAGAAGAGGGAGCGGTTGGGCAGATTCGTCAGGGGGTCATGCAGGGCCAGGAACTCCAGGCGCTCCTTCAGGCGCGCACTTTCGGTGATATCCCGGGCGACAGCCACCCGGATCTGGTAGTCATCGGACCAGCGGGCCGACCACATGATGTTCACCACAGAGCCATCTTTGCGGATGTAGCGGTTTTCGAAGTAGGGTTTCGGCTCGCCGCCGATGAGATCACCAATGGCCTCCTCGGTTTTACCCCGGTCATCGGGGTGGACAAAGTCTGTCGGGGGCCGGCCGATCATCTCTTCGGGAGTGTATCCAAAAATACGCTCGCCGGCGGCGCTGATGAAGACGAAGCGCCCCTCCTGGTCCACCACACAGACCGCATCCAGCAGCAGGTCCGTGAATTGACTGAGAGGCAGATCGGGGTGGAATGTCATAGGCTAGTCGTCCAGAAAGCACTCCGGATGCTCATCCTTAACGTGAACGGATACCGGACGGCCGCCGACGATTGGTCGCTTCTCGGGAGGAACTGAGTCGGTTGCTGTGCGCGCCACGGTTGCCTCTTCCTGGTTGGAGATTGGCACAGTATACCTCAGGCGCGCGGGTTTCAGGGAAACCCGCGCGCTGGCGTCGCTCACTCCGGCCACCCGATCGGCGACCGGTCGGGTGGGATCAGTAATCCAGGGTGCGATCGTCTGACTTGGGGTGCCAGGGATCCGGGATGTAGAAAGTATGCTCCAGTCTTTTGTAGTGCTCCAGGCTATGCTCAGGCTCCGGCACGCCTTCGGGCAGCGGCAGGCCGTTGAGGCTCTGGAAGTAGGCCAGACAGGAGTCGCGCCAGCGGATGGCGTCACGCAACTGAACCTCCAGCAGAGCCTTGACGTGCACGTAGCGCTCCTCGTCGATCAGGCCTTTGACGTCTTCCCACTCGGCCTGCATCTGCCGGACCTGTTCGACGCCTTTGTGGTACTTGAGCGCCAGCTCCTCCCAGAGGGTGCGACCGGAGTTCATCTCATGCTCCCAGCCCACGTGGTGAAACCACAGCAGGTAGTCCTCATCGATCTGCTCCAGATTGGCAAAGCGCTCACGCACCGGCTTCTGGTATTGCTCCACGGCGTTGGAGCCCGACTCAGTGCGATCAAAGCCGATGCCCTCTTCGTCCGCCCGATGATAGTACCAGGCGGTCCAGTCCATCCGCTCGGCTTCGTCATACCAGGGCGCCGGGCCGTAGTGGTGGCCCTGGGCATAGAGGTGGGTCAGGCCCAGAGGGCTGCGGTAATTGACGCCCGCCTCACGGGACATGGCCATGACCTCCCCGATGGGGTCGAGAAAGCGCCGATCATTGGTGAAGGTCATCCGCATCCACTCTTCGGCGATGGCCTCGGAGCTGAGCTCGTAATCCCAGGCCAGGCGGCCGAAGGCATACCAGCTCGACTGAACGAAGGGGTGGCCGGTCCAGTTGCGGTCGGTCCCCGGGTTGATCACCCCGGCCATGCCGGTCTGCTCGTACTCGAACACCTCACCGCCGAGGATCTTGCCCACGGTGCTGCCCTCGCCTTTGGCGTGGGTATCGGCGTCGAGCACTTCTTCAAACAGCGGGCCCTGATAGGCCAGATGATTGGAGAAACCGAAGTATTCCTGGGTGACCTGCAGCTCCATCATGATATTGGTGTCCTCCAGCGAACCGAACAGCGGCGAGAAGGGCTCGCGCGGCTGAAAGTCGATGGGCCCGTTTTTGATCTGCAGGATCACATTGTCCTTGAACTTGCCATCCAGGGGCATGAATTCGTCATAGGCTTCGCGGAAGCGATCGCCCTGCTCCGGCGAATAGACAAAGGCCCGCCAGAACACCACACCGCCGTAGGGCTCAAGCGCCTCGGCCAGGATGTTCGCGCCCTCGGCATGATTGCGGCCGTAACCCTGGGGGCCCGGCTGACCCTCGGAGTCGGCTTTGACCAGAAAGCCGCCCAGATCCGGGACATGCTCATAGACCTTGGCCACCCGGTCTTTCCACCACTGCTGAACCTCGGGATCCAGGGGGTCGGAGGTCTCCAGGTCGCCAAAGGCGCGGGGTGAGTCGTAGTTGATCGACAGGTAGGTCTTGATGCCGTAGGCCCGGAAGACCTCGTTGAGTGCGGCCACTTTTTCAAGAAACTGGTCGGTCAGGATTCGCGGATCGGCGTTGACATTGTTGATGGCGGTGCCATTGATGCCCAAAGAGGCATTGATGCGCGCATAGTCCTTGTACCGGGGGTTCTCATTGTACTCGGGCAGCTTGCCCCACTCCCAGAGCGAGAGGCCGGCATAGCCGCGCTCGACCAGGCGGTTGAGGTTGTCCCAGTGGTTGACGACCCGATGCTCGACCTTGGGCGCCGAGGCGATGGCCAGATCGTCAATGGCCTGCTGGGTCTGCATCAGGCGCAGCAGATGAAAGGCCCCGTAGAGCACACCCCGCTCACCCTCGGAGGCGATGACGGTCACATGGCGGCGGCCAATGCGGGTGGTCTCAAGCACGAAGCCCTCGGGCCCCTGCCGGGCCAGGCGCTCGCCCCACTCCAGGCCGGCAATCAGCTCGGAGGTTTCCGGGGTGCCAATCACCACGGATCCGCGCCGGGCGAGCTTGTCGCTGCTTTTGAGCGGCTTGCCCAGCAGCCCCTGAACGCCGCGCTGGAGCTCTTCAGCGGCCGAATCAATCAGGATGGAATCCCCCGTGGCAACCAGAGTCTGCAGTTGCTTGCGGTAGTCTTTGGCCACAGTAGTGTCTTCAAGCGGCTGATAGCGCAGCCACATGTCATAGCCGTCTTCGGCCTGGGCTGCAAACGCGCCCAGTAAGCCTGTCAGCACCAGACCTATCACCAGGAGTTTTTTCATAGAGTTAACCTACTTCGTTTCTGCCGTCGTTCCGGACTCGGGGTAAGGCTCGCCATATTATAGTCAAAAGTACTTTATTGGAAATCGACGCGAGGAAAAAAGGAGAAAAAGGGGACGGAGGGATTTTATTTTGATCAAATTGATCAAAATAAAATCCCTCCGTCCCCTTTTTTTGGGGGGTTATTGGGTTTGCTGGCCGAGGCTCTGGATCAGGGTGTCGATGTCTTCGGTGGCCTGAGGGGAGGCGTCGATGATGGTGAATCCGGCCCAGTGCTTGCCGTTGTGATCGGCGTTGCGGGTCCAGAGGCAGTCCACGCCCAGGTGGATGCTGTTGCGGCCGTTGATGGGGTGCGGCAGGTGCAGGTCGAGCTTGTACAGCTTGTCTTCTTCCAGAGGCTGGTCACCGATGATCATCAGCCCCTGGTGGTGAATATTGACCAGCCGCCCGAGGTAGATATCCCTCAGGTTATCGTAGACATCCACGGCATCGTCAATGGCATAGCGTTCCCGCTGCCGCTGATGATCATTCATTCGTTGCCTCCTGGCTCTGAGCGCCGGCTTTGGCATTGAGCTGCTGATAGATGTTCTCCAGCGCGCGCTCGAAGAAAGGTTTGGTACTGCCCGCAATCACCCGGGCGCGCCCGGCAATCATGTCGCGCGCCAACTGCAGGCCTGAGTTCATCGCCACTTTGCGCCCCTGCTGGTCGACCAGCATATAGTGCAGGGTTCGCTTGTTGTACCAGGCGACCTTGAGGCGCTTGCCTCCCTCGTATTCAAACCAGGTCCCGAATTCGATCATCTTCAGGTTATCGACAATCTTCTGCTCTTCCTCGGTGACCGGCTCGTTGCGGTGCCGGCTCTGACCCGCTTTCTCGGCAGCGATGTTCTCGAGTTTGGTGCGCATGGGCTCCGGCGCAGGCTCGGGACGCCGACTCTGAAGGGCCATTTTCTGCAGGGAGGCCACCGCCTCGAGCAGTTTTCGGCCTTTGGCCTGGTCGTAGCCGATGATATCGAAGCCCGACTGCAGGGCCCGCACCACGCCCTCCTGAACCTCTCGCTGGCGTACCTTGTCGGACTCCAGGGTCTTGGGCTCCAGTGTCCAGAGCAGCTCATCCATCACCTTCACGCACTGGCGCCAGCTGTCAGAGCGGTCGCCGTAGCGCAGAATCACAAACGAAAGATAGTCAGACCAGGGCTGCAAGAGCAGGAGCAGCACGGCCGAGGGCAGCTCCCGGTTATCGGTGCGCTTGCGCACCTCGTCGTTGACGCTCTGTTTGGCTTCGCGCAGCTTCTCCTCACCCTGGACCTTCTCCAGCGCCCGGCGCTCCATCAGCTCCTGCCGGCGCGCCAGGTTGTGGGTATAAGCATTGAATTCCAGAAGAACTTCGGCGAAAAGGCGCACATCGTTCTTGAATTCGGACAACAAACGGAAGACCGTGGTTTTGATCTTGCTGTACATGTCGTACTGACTGGTGCCGTCGTTGCTCACCCAGCGCGCGCCGGCCTCCGCCAGGCTGTTGAGCAATACGCGCGCGGGGTGGTCGGTCTGCTCGAAAAAGTCCTTGTCGATAAACGCCATTTTCAGGAAGGGTGTGTGCAGGTAACTCAACAGCGCCTTGACCGAGTCCGGCAGGTTGTCGTCCGAGAGCATATATTCGAACAGCAGCCCCACCAGATCGATGGTGTCCAGGTCGGTGGGGTCCACCTCGCCGGGCTCGTCGCTCTCGGCGGTCACCTGGGCCAGCATCTGCTGACTGACCTGCTGAATCGACTGGGGGGTGGTGACCAGTCCGGCCTCATTGCCCGCCATTGACTGCTGCGACAGCTGGAGCGCCTCGCTCTGCAGATTCTGCAGAACCCCGACCAATTGGTCACTGCTGTAGGCCTTGTTCGCTCCGGAATGAGTGGCCGTCCCGCTGGGCGAGGCTCCCTGCGATGCACCGGAAGGGCTCTGGACGGCGCCCGGGTGCTGGTGGGCAATGTGCCCCTGCAGCAATCGTATGGCGTTATAGAGCCCCGCCTGGTACTGGGAGTCCGAGGGTGTGGCGGTGCCGCTCAGCAGCCGGTCGGTCGCGCGTCGCTGGGGAGTCGCGCCGGGTTCGGTCGGCTCAGTTTCCCGGCCCGACTCTGGGACCTGCGCCGAGCCACTGCTCGAGTCGTCCACGACCGGGGCATGTTTCAGGTTCGGAAGCAGGTTCTCTTCGATGAAGTACTCGTTGATCTCGTCGTAGAGCTGGTCCAGCGAGCCGATAAGCTCTTTATCGAAGGTTTTGTATCCGATGATCTTGGTTTTGTTGTCCAGGGTGAGATTGAGAAGCGCCTTGCGCAGGGCCTCGCAGAACTGGACCGGACTCACCGGATTGCTGCGCTCCTCGGGCTTTTCTCCACCGTTGAGCAGCGCCAGACGCTGTTGCAGCGCCCACAGCTGGCCCGAGAAGTAGCTGTCGGCCCGGTGGGTAATGGAGGTAATCGCGATGGTCTCTTCCAGGTCGGAGTGCTCCACCAGCGAGAGCATATCGCCACTGAAGCGCTCCTCCCCCGTGAGGGTGTTGAGCATTCTGTTTTTGAACTTGACGAACCCGTTGCTCAGCCGCTGAGCGAAGTCGTCCGCGATTTCGTGCTGGGAGGCTTCGAGCAGGCGCTTGAATTCAAACAGGACGGTCTGGTCCTTATTGGAGCGGGCACGCTCGGCGTAATCTTCCAGGCGCGCACACCACTGACCCCAGAACTGCGGAAACACCCGGTCCGCGTACGCCAGAGTGAGGTCGCGGCAGTGCTTGAGGTGTTGCACCACCTCCGGGTCGTTCAACCGATTCTGGTCCGGCTCGTCGCCAGAACCGAAATGTTGGGGTGTGGTCATGTTCTCTCCAACGCTCTTTTCCGTGATCGTCACTGTTAAGGGCGCCTCCGTCAGGCCCCATGTTTCGCCCGGTTCACAGTCAATTCATCAGCCGGTGCGCCAGGGACAATGTGCCATAGCATGCGGGATTTGTCACATTTTACCGGCACAAAAAAGCCCGGCTTGGCCGGGCGAAAGGGCTAAGTTCAAGCGGATAAAAGGGGCGGCCCCCGCAAAACCATCACTTACGGACCCGACAACCCACCCCGAACACCAATTAAAGGCTCTAATCCGGGGAGCTTTTCAGTATACTGCTGGAGGACCGTTGACGTTGAATACGCCAACGAGACCAAAGCCGATCACCGGGTTGACGCTCTGATTTCCCGCCTGATGATCCACTCCGCGATGCCTCGCGTAAAAGGGGTATACCCGGCGCCCCACATCCAATAAAAGGGCACCGGCTGCCACAGACAACCTGCGAGGCGCTGTATGTTGAGGACCAAGGCAAAAGCCATGAGTGAACAAGGCACCGCTAAAGGCGACGGACCCGACTGGGCCAAACTGCTCTCCAAAGTCGCCAACGAGGGTGATACCGCCGCGTTCCGCACCGTTTACGACTATTTCGCTCCCAGAATCAAGGCCTATGCCATCAATCAGGGCATGCACCAACAGGCCGAGGAGCTGGTGCAGGAAGTGATGACCAGTGTCTGGCGCAACGCGGACAAATACCGGGACAGCCTGGCCTCGGCCTCGACCTGGATTTTTACCATCACCCGGAACCAGCGTATTGATCTGCTCCGAAAGAAAAGCCGTAGTAAGGCGGAGATAACGGTTGATACGGAAGAATTGTGGCAGATACCGACAGAAGACACCACGATCCGCTCGATTCAAGCCGGTTCGACGGAAAAGAAAATGAAAGAGTCGATCGGTGAGCTGCCCGAAGAACAGATGATTGCCGTGCGTAAGGTTTACTACGAGGGCAAGACTCACCAGGAAGTGGCCGAAGAGTTGAATGTGCCCCTGGGCACACTGAAAGGGCGCTTGCGCCTGTCGATGAAGAAATTGCGTGTCATGTTAGAGGCCACGGATCTATGAGTGCACATCATCCCGATGATTTCACTTTGCTGGACTATTCCGCTGGTAGCCTGGATGTTGCCCAGGCGCTGGCCGTGTCCGTGCATATTGCCTATTGCCGCCATTGTCAGGAGCAATTCAAGAAGTTGAATGCCCTGGGCGGAATTCTGTTGTCCGAGGCCCAGCCGGCAAGCCTCGGGGCCGAGTCACAGGCGGACGACGAGCGGGTTGCGCCCCGGGAGCCGCAGGCCGGCACCGATGACGGCTTCGAGGCCCTGATGCAGAGGATTCAGTCCTCTGGTGAGCAACAGCGGGCCGATGAAGCCCCCCGCGAGCGGGGTTTTCACAACCCGCTGAATCGCTATTTGCCCGCGTCGCTGGACGAGCTGGCCTGGAAGCAGCAGACACGCGAGATTGCCAAGTTTGACCTGAACAAGATCATCAACGTCCCCGGCGCCCGGGTAGCATTGCAGAAGATAAAGGCCGGGGCCAAGGTGCCCACCCACACCCACCGCGGCAATGAGTTGACCGTGGTTCTGAAGGGCAGCTTCTCGGATGAGCTGGGCGTTTACCACGCTGGCGATTACATCGCCCGCGACCCCAGTCACCACCACAGCCCGACCGCCATGCAGAACGAAGACTGTATTTGCCTGACGGTGCTCGATGCCCCGATGCGCTTTACCGGGCCGTTCATGCGCTGGCTGAACCCGCTGATGGCCTGGAAAGGCTGACGTACTGGCGGCGCTGGACCTGAATCCACTCGCACCGACCAAAAAAAAGCCCGCGCTCATGGCGCGGGCTTTTTTGTTGCGGCAGGAGAACCGTCCGAATTACTCGGAGGTTTCCTCGCTCGGGGTCTGATTGCCCTCGGCGTCCGCTTTGGCTTCCTTGATGGAAAGCTTGATCCGGCCGCGCTGGTCAACATCCAGACACTTGACCTTCACAATCTCGCCCTCTTTCAGGTAGTCAGTGACGGCATTCACACGCTCGTCGGCGATCTGAGAGATGTGCACCAGACCGTCTTTACCCGGCAGGAAGTTGACGAACGCACCGAAGTCCACGATACGAACCACCTTACCTTCGTAGATCGCGCCAATTTCCGCCTCGGCGGTAATTTCTTCGATCTTGGCCACAGCCGCCTTCAGGGCCTGACCGTCGTCGGCGTAGACCTTCACGGTGCCGTCATCGTCGATGTCGATGGAGGCGCCGGTCTCTTCGGTGATGGCGCGGATGGTCGCACCACCCTTACCGATGATGTCGCGGATCTTGTCCGGATGCACCTTGATGGTCTCGAAGCGCGGCGCATTCTCGTTCACGGTTTCGCGCGACTGACCCAGCACCTTGTTCATCTCGCCCAGGATGTGCAGACGAGCACTCAGTGCCTGCTCCAGCGCCTTCTCCATGATCTCTTCGGTGATGCCCTGAATCTTGATGTCCATCTGCAGCGCGGTCACACCGCTGGTGGTACCGGCCACTTTGAAGTCCATGTCGCCCAGGTGATCTTCGTCACCCAGAATGTCGGTCAGAACGGCATAGCCATCGTCGTCTTTGACCAGACCCATGGCAATACCGGCGACCGGAGACTTCATGGGCACACCCGCGTCCATCAGTGCCAGACTGGAGCCGCAAACGGACGCCATGGAGCTGGAACCATTGGATTCGGTGATTTCACTGACCACACGCATGGTGTAGGGGAAGTCCTCTTCTTTGGGCAGGACGGCCGCAATACCGCGACGCGCCAGACGGCCGTGGCCGATTTCGCGCCGGCCGGTGCCGCCCATACGACCACACTCGCCCACGCAGTAGGGAGGGAAGTTGTAATGCAGCATGAACGCATCTTTGCGCTCGCCCTCAAGAGCATCGATGATCTGCTGATCGCGGGCGTTGCCGAGTGTGGCCACCACCAGCGCCTGGGTCTCACCCCGGGTGAACAGCGCGGAACCGTGGGCTTTGGACAGCACGCCCACTTCCACTTCAATCGGACGCACGGTGCTGTTGTCGCGACCGTCGATGCGCGGCTCACCCTTGATGATGCGCGAGCGCACCAGCTTTTTCTCGATGGAACCGAACATGCCCTTGACGTCGTCTTCGCTGATGCCGGCTTCTTCGTTGACCAGTTGCTCGACCGCCTGAGCACGCACTTCGGAGAGCTTGGCGTAACGCTCGGCCTTGTCGGTAATCTGGTAGGCGTCGCCAATGGCGCTGGCAAACTGCTGCTCCACCTGGCTCTTGAGCTCGGTATTCTCCTGCGCCGGCTGCCAGTCCCAGCGGGGCTTGCCAGCGTCGCGGGCCAGCTCTTCACAGGCCTGAACCGCCACCTGCATTTCCTGGTGGGCGTAAAGTACAGCGCCCAGCATGATGTCTTCGGGCAGTTCCTGCGCTTCGGACTCCACCATCAGGACGGCGTCTTTGGTACCCGCCACCACCATGTTCAGCTCGGACGTTTCCAGGTCGGCGTAGTTGGGGTTGAGCAGGTAGCCTTTGTCTTCGGTATAGCCGACGCGAGCCGCGCCGATGGGCCCGTCAAAGGGAATGCCGGAGATCGACAGCGCAGCGGAGGTGCCGATCAGTGCGGGAATATCCGGATCCACTTCTTTACAGGTGGACATGACGGTGCAGACCACCTGCACTTCGTTCATGAAGCCTTTGGGGAACAGCGGGCGGATGGGACGGTCGATCAGGCGGCAGGTCAGGGTTTCTTTCTCGGAGGGACGACCTTCGCGCTTGAAGAACCCGCCCGGGATCTTACCGGCGGCATAGGCCCGCTCCTGGTAGAACACGGACAGCGGGAAAAACGGCTGATCGGGGTTCGCCTGCTTGGCGCCCACCACGGTACAGAGTACCGCCGTGTCGCCCATGGTTACCATGACGGCGCCGGTGGCCTGGCGGGCAACACGCCCGGTCTCCAGGGTTACGGTCTCGCCGCCGTACTGAAATTTCTTGATGATCGGATTCACTCTTCTATCCTTCTCTTTTCTGCTATCGACAGTTTATGTGCGGTCATGACTCGGAATAATTCGGTACTTGCGGAATGATTCGAGTTATCGGACAGTCGGCTCTCGTGGGACAAACTGCGCTCAACGACAGCCGTTTTTACAGCCTCTCGGCATTACCGACTCTCGGTTGTACACAGTCAGAGTCAGAACCGGGCCGAAAGGCGGGAAACAATGCCCGCGAAGGCGGGCGGAGAACTCCGCCACCCGGGGGTGGCGGAGCTTCCTACTTCTTACCGACGCAGACCCAGCTTCTGGATCAGATCAGCATAGCGCTTGTTGTTCTTATCACGCAGGTAATCCAGCAGCTTACGACGCTGGTTGACCATGCGGATAAGACCGCGACGCGAGTGGTGATCCTGCTTGTGATCCGCAAAGTGCTCCTGCAGCTTGTTGATGTTGTGCGTCAACAGGGCTACCTGAACTTCGGGGGAACCAGTATCACCGTCAGCCTGCTGGTGTTCTTTTACCACTTCAGCTTTTTCTGCAGCACTCAGTGCCATAGTCATTTCCTCTTTCAATATGCCAGTACAATAAACAGCCACACCCGCGCATATTTACAGGTGGGTTGTGAACCCGAAGCCCTGGGCTTCGGGGCTGTCAGCACCCGCTGACAAACTCATTGCGCCGCCTCTGGCCCGGTCTGCAGGGACCTCAGACGGCGGACGCGACCAAGCGTTTGGGCGCCACCTGGCCCTCGTCATTCAGCACGCCCATGCCCAGGAACCGGGGTTCAGAGGCATCGTCGGCAAAGACCCGAACCATATCACCTTCATCGCCCAGACGATAGACCTGGGGGTCCATGACCGGATTGCCCTGGCTGAAGTAGTAAGCACTCTCCAGAGGCAGGACCAGGGCCGGCAGGTGGGCCACGGGGGTATCGGCCGGCAAGAGGTGGTGATCCAGTTGCTCCGGCTCGCCCTCACCCCGCTCCGCTTCAAGCTCTTCCAGGCTGACCGCATCGGCAATGTCGAACGGGCCGGTGGCGGTGCGGTGCAGGGCTTCGACCCGGCCGCCGCAGTCCAGAAACTGGCCCACGTCCTCGGCCAGCGTCCTTATATAGGTCCCTTTGGAGCAGAGTACCTGAACATCCACTTCGGCCGCCGGGCCGGGGCGAAAATCCAGCAGTTCAATGCGGTAGATCGTCACCGGGCGGGCCTTGCGCTCCACTTCCCGGCCTTCCCGGGCCAGCTTGTACAGCGGCTGGCCATTGATTTTCAGGGCCGAGAACATGGGGGGAACCTGCTCGATCTCCCCCTCAAAGGCCTTCAACGCCGCCTCCACCTGCTCGCGGGTCACGCCCGAGGCGTCGGTTTCATGGAGCACCTCACCCTCGGCATCACCGGTGGTGGTGGTGATGCCCAGGCGGAAGGTGCTCCGATAGCCCTTCCGGGCATCGAGCAGAAACTGTGAAAACTTGGTGGACTCGCCCAGACACAGGGGCAACAGCCCTGTTGCCAGCGGATCCAGGCTGCCGGTATGACCGGCCTTGGCGGCAAAAAACAGGCGTTTGGCCCGCTGCAATGCATGGTTGGAGCTCATTCCCGCCGCTTTGTTCAATAGCAATACGCCGTCGATCGGGCGACCTTTGCGTCGACGCGCCATCAGTCCTCCCCGTCGGACTCTTCGTCCGCCCGGTGGCGAGCGCGGTCGTCTGCCACCGCCCGGTCGATCAGGCTCGACAGCTGCTGCCCCCGGATGGAGGTTTTGTCGTAGATGAACTGCAGCTTGGGCACGCTGCGCATGCTCAGCTCTTTGGCCAGCAAACTACGCAGGAAGCCCGAGGCGCCGTTCAGAATCGAAGCGCCTTCGGTGCCCTCTTCATCGCTCTCGCTGCCTACAAAAGTCACGTAGATCTTGGCGTAGGACATGTCCCGGGTCACGGTAACGTCGTTGACATTCACCATGCCAATACGCGGATCACGGATCTCCTGCGGGATCATTTTGGCCAGCAGACGCTGGATGGCGTCGGACACTCGGTCCGAGCGCGTAAATTCTCTGGGCATGGCCAGTTAACCTCTTAAATTTGCGGACCGCCGGATACAACCGTGCCCCGGTGGTCGATTGACCGCCGGGGCACGGATCGCACGGTGCGGATGATCAGAGTTCGCGAGCGACTTCCTTGACCTCGTACACTTCGATCTGGTCACCGACTTTAACGTCGTAGTTCTTCACGCCAATACCGCATTCCATGCCGTTGCGTACTTCGTTGACGTCGTCTTTGTAACGACGCAGCGACTCCAGTTCGCCCTCGAAGATCACCACGTTGTCGCGCAGTACCCGGATGGGTTTGTTCCGGTAGACAGTGCCTTCGGTCACCATACAGCCGGCCACCTGGCCGAACTTGGGTGAGCTGAACACTTCGCGTACATCGGCGATACCGACAATGGTTTCCACCCGCTCGGGCTTGAGCATACCGCTCAACGCCTGCTTCACATCATCCAACAGCTGGTAAATGATGCTGTAGTAGCGGATTTCCACGCCTTCGTTCTCGGCCAGACGGCGGGTTCCGGCCGCCGCGCGGACGTTGAAACCGAAGACAATCGCGCCGGCGGTCACGGCCAGGTTGATGTCGTTCTCGGTGATACCACCGACACCGGAGGAGACAATGTTGACCTGCACCTCTTCGTTGCCGATTTCCGCCAGAGCAGACTGGATCGCCTCCAGTGAGCCGCGCACGTCGGCCTTCACCACGACGGGCAGGAGCTTCTGCTGGTCTTCTTCCATGTTGGCAAACATGTTTTCCAGTTTGGCCGCCTGCTGACGCTGAAGCTTCTCTTTTCGCTCCTTGTCGGCGCGGAACTCGGCCACTTCGCGCGCTTTGCGCTCGTCTTCCAGTACCACAAAGTCGTCGCCGGCGCTGGGTGCGTTGTCCAGACCCAGAATCTCCACCGGAGAGGAGGGACCGACTTCCGTGATCTTCTGGCCCAGCTCATTGGTCATCGCCCGCACGCGGCCATAACTCTGGCCGGCCAGCACCAGGTCGCCGTGGTTGAGGGTGCCCTGCTGGATCAACAGAGTCGCCACCACACCGCGTCCCTTCTCGACGCGGGATTCAACCACCACGCCCTGAGCGGGCGCGTCGGCCACGGCAGTCAATTCCAGAATCTCCGCCTGCAGCGCGACGGCTTCGAGCAGCTCGTCGATGCCCTGGCCGGTGTGGGCCGAGACTTCGATAAACTGGGTATCACCGCCCCACTCCTCGGGAATGACTTCCTTGGCGACCAGTTCGTTTTTCACCCGGTCGATATCGGCGTTTTCTTTGTCACACTTGTTGATGGCGACAACCATGGGTACACCGGCGGCCTTGGAGTGCGCAATCGCCTCTTCGGTCTGCGGCATGACGCCATCATCGGCGGCCACTACCAGAATCACCACGTCGGTACACTGGGCACCGCGAGCACGCATGGCCGTAAAGGCGGCGTGGCCGGGGGTATCCAGGAAGGCAACGTCGCCCTGGCTGGTGCTGACTTTGTAGGCACCGATGTGCTGGGTAATGCCACCCGCTTCGCCCGAAGCGATCTTGGTTTTGCGGATATAGTCCAGCAGCGAGGTCTTACCGTGGTCAACGTGACCCATGACGGTCACCACCGGAGCACGCGGCCTGGACTCGCCCTCGACCACCAGCTCTTCTTCGAGCTTGTGCTCGATTTCATCGTCGCTCACCAGCACCGGCTTGTGGCCAAACTCTTCCACCACCAGCTGAGCGGTTTCCTGCTCGAGCGGCTGGTTGATGGTGACCATGACGCCCATCTTCATCAGTTGCTTGATGACTTCGCCCGCCTTGACCGCCATGCGGTCGGCCAGGTCGGAGACGGTAATGGTCTCGGGAATCTCTACGTCGCGAATAATCTTACCTGTCGGTTTTTTGAATGCGTGTACGTTCGAGGCCTTGTGAGCCGCGCGAACGCTCCGGCGGCGCGCCAGAACCTCTTCGGATTCGTTCGCCTCTTCCACCATGGCATACAGATCGGCCTTGGAGCTCTTCTTCGGCCCCATGGAACGCTTGCCCTTGCCACCGGCTTTCTTGCGATGCTTGCCGGCCTCATCATCAAAGGCTTTTTCGTGCCGCTCTTTCTTCTTGCCGTGTTTGGTGTCTTCCTTGTCGGCGGGCGGGCCCTTGGGCGCCTCGACCGCTTCGGCTGCACGCTTGGCGCGAGCCTCCTCCTGGGTACGGCGGACTTCTTCCTGAGCGCGCAATTCGGCTTCGCGCTGCGCCTCTTCGGCCTTGCGACGTTCCTGGGCACGCTGGCGAATCACTTCGGCATCGTCGACGAACGACGACGTAGTGCCCGCTTCTTCAGTCGGCGCCGCCGCGGGCTCGGGTTCAGCTTCGGGCTCCGGTTTGGAGGCCACTTCGGGCTCGGTCGGTTCGGCCGGCTTCTCTTCCGCCGCCTCTTTCTCGACCCTGGCCTTCTCTTCGGCTTCCTGCTCGGCCTTCTGCTCTACCGCTTTCGCCAGCTCGGCGTTCTCGGCCGCTACCGCTGCTGCCGCCTCTTCATCGGCTTCGGCCTGAAGCTCCTGAGGGTCGCGTTTGACGTAAGTACGCTTTTTGCGGACCTCGACATTCACGGTCTTGCGCGCACTGCCACTGCCCGTTTTCAGGGTCGTGGTCGTTTTGCGCTTGAGCGTAATTTTCTTGGGCCCATCCGAAGACTCTCCGTGACTGGTCTTGAGATAGGTCAGCAGCTTGTGCTTCTCCTCGTCAGAGACCAGCGCGTCTTCTGCCTTCTGGCTCAAGCCGGCCTCTTGCATCTGCTTGAGCAGACGCTCAACCGGTGCGCCCACAGACTTGGCGAGTTCGCTAACTGTTACTTCTGCCATTGTGTTTCCTCAGTATTGTTCATTGCCCGCGATGCCCGTTCTGAAACGATGTTTCAGTGCTTAGGCAAACCAGGGCTCGCGCGCTTTCATAATCAGCGCGGCGGCACGCTCGTCGTCCATGCCTTCGATATCCAGAAGATCATCGATGGCCTGTTCGGCCAGATCTTCCATGGTCACGATTCCGCGGCTGGCAAGCGTCTTGGCCAACTCATCATCCATGCCCTCCATCGAGAGCAGATCTTCGGCCGGTTCGGACGAGCTGCCGCCCTCTTCAGAGGCCAGCGCCTGGGTCAGCAGCGCGTCTTTGGCGCGCGCCCGCAGCTCTTCGGCAATGTCTTCGTCAAAACCTTCAACCGCCAGCATTTCATCGAGCGGTACATAGGCCACTTCTTCCAGCGAGGTGAAACCCTCTTCCACCAGAACACCGGCCACATCTTCGTCAACATCGAGCGCGTTCATGAACAGCTCGATGTAGCTTCCGGACTCTTCTTCCTGCTTGGACTGCCACTCTTCCAGGCTCATCACATTGATGTCCCAGCCGGTCAGTTCGCACGCCAGACGGACGTTCTGACCGCCCCGGCCAATGGCCATGGCGAGGTTGTCTTCGCTCACCGCCAGATCCATGGAACCGGCGTCTTCATCCACCACGATGGACTCAATCTCGGCCGGTGACATGGCGTTGATGACGAACTGCGCGGGGTTGTCGTCCCAGAGCACGATATCGACCCGCTCGTTGCCCAGTTCGTTGGACACGGCCTGCACGCGCGAGCCGCGCATGCCGACACAGGCGCCTACCGGATCGATGCGGCCGTCATTGGTATTGACGGCGATCTTGGCCCGCAGGCCGGGGTCGCGAGCGGCGCCCTTGATCTCGATCACCTCTTCGGCGATTTCCGGCACTTCGATCTTGAACAGCTCGATCAGCATTTCCGGGCAGGAGCGGCTCAGAAACAGCTGGGGGCCGCGCGCTTCACTGCGCACATCCTGCAACAGCGCGCGTACCCGGTCGCCTACACGGAAAATTTCCCGCCCGACCAACTGGTCGCGCGGAAGCAGGCCTTCGGCGTTGTTGCCCAGGTCCACGATGATACTATCGCGCGTGACTTTTTTCACGGAGCCGCTCACCAGCTCACCGACCTGGTCGCGGTATTCCTCAACCATCTGCGCCCGCTCGGCCTCGCGCACCTTCTGCACAATGACCTGCTTGGCGGTCTGGGCGGCGATACGACCGAACTCCACGTTCTCGATCTTTTCCCGGCAAATGTCACCCACCTGCAGGGACTTGTCTTTCTCGGCCGCCTCTTCCGTGGTCAACTGGGTTCCCAGCTCGGCCATTTGATCGTCGGCGACCACTTCCCAGGTACGGAAGGTTTCATAATCACCCGTCGCGCGATCGATGCGAACCTCGATGTTGGAATCTTCATCAAAGCGCTTTTTCGTGGCGGTGGCCAACGCGGACTCGATGGCCTGGAAAATGATCTCTTTATCCACGCCTTTTTCGTTTGACACCGCGTCGGCGACCAACAGAATTTCTTTGCTCATGAGCTTGCCTCGTTAAACTCCTTCACCTGACAGATCGGTCAGGATTTTCATTAGAAGCGGGGAACCAGATTCGCTTTTTCAATCGACCCGAACAGCAGAGAGTGCGGTTCACCATCCACTATCAGCGTCACTGAATCGTTTTCCACAGACTGAATTGTGCCTTTGAACTTGCGCCGCCCGGCGATGGGAGACCGCGTTTTCAGCGCAATCACTTCACCCAGATAGCGAGCGTACTGTTCGAGCGTGAACAGCGGTCGATCCATGCCCGGAGACGATACCTCCAGGGTGTAGCGGTTACTGATCGGGTCTTCCACATCCAGCACGCTGCTGACCTGACGGCTGACGCGCTCACAGTCTTCCAGGGTGACCCCCGGATCCTCGCCGCCCGGCTCCTCGGCCAGGCGGTCGACATAGATACGCAGCGTCGAGTAGCGGCCCTGGGTAAGATACTCCAGCCCCCAGAGCTCGCACCCCAATGAGGAAACGATGGGTGCGATCAGCACCGCAAGCTGTTCTTGTTTTGACGCCATGAAATCGTGATACCTGTGTGCTGGGTGCCGCCCAAACAAAAAATGGGCCCGAGGCCCATTTTCGAAACTGCGACCACAGGCCTCTGTGGCAGGGGAGCACCCCTTATGACAAATACAAAAAAGCCCCATAACAGGGGCTTATTCGCTCGCCGGCTTTATTCTGCGCCGGCTCTGTTTAACTCCGATGACAACTGGAGCCAAACGTAAATAGTGGTAGCGGGGGCTGGATTTGAACCAACGACCTTCGGGTTATGAGCCCGACGAGCTACCAGACTGCTCCACCCCGCAACTGCAACTCAGTGCCTGTCCCTGACTGAGGTGGCGCATTATAGGGGCAGGCTCTGGATGGGTCAACCCCGCTGACGTCTTATTTCTTAAATTACCTGTCTTTACAAATCAGGGGCCACCAAACCTACCGCCTGCACCGGATGGCGCCCTATAATACCAAAGCGATTGCGGGGATTTCCCGAGCGCCAAAACATGAAAGGAGACACATAATATGCAATTGACTCTCAGAGCCGTCACCGGCTTCATCCTTCTTGCCAGCCTCACGCTGGCCGCTCACGCGCAAGAACCGGAGGTCTACATCATCTCCCCCGCCCACGGCGAAACGGTCACCAGCCCGGTCACCGTCAAATTCGGCCTGAAGGGGTTGGGCGTGGCGCCGGCCGGTATCGAGCGCGACGGCACCGGCCACCACCACCTGCTGATCGATCTGGACAAGCTGCCGGCAATGGACAAACCCATTCCCGCGGACGATCAACATGTGCATTTTGGCGGCGGCCAGACTGAAACCACCGTGGAGCTGGAGCCGGGTGAACACACCCTGCAGCTGCTGGTGGGCGACCATCTGCATCGGCCCCATGACGAGCCAGTGGTGTCAGAAAAGATTGCCATTACGGTCAGCGAGTAAACCCGCCCGGTGGCGTCCTGGCCCGGGCGCCACCGCTTCACACAACATCTTCAAACCACGCCTTCGAGCCGCGCGATCACAAAGCTGATCCCGCTCAGGATCGTCAGGACCACCAGAATCACTCCCAGCAGAGTCCAGACCCTGAAAGGCTTGCGCTCGACACTGTTGACGCCGCGACGGGTTACCGCGTCAACACGCGCCTGGTCTTCGGGGTAGAGTCGGGGTTTGTGCATAAGGCCTCCTATATTCAGCCGGAGCCGCATTATAGGACCTTTTTCCAGGAAAAAAAGCGGGCGTTACACCTGCTGATTGAGGCGGGAACCCAGGAGGGGCTGATCGCCCAGCGCGTAAAGTTCGCTCAACTGGAGATAGGTCTCCAGGTTCCGGCGCCGAATCCGCTCCAATTCATCGGACCGGTCCGACTCCTTGCGCTCTTGCTGTTCAGCCGAGTCCGCGTTCTCCCGGGTATTTTCTCCCTGGCCCGTGCCTGAAAGATCGGCTTCTGAACCGCCGGGCCGATCATCACCGGAGTCGCGGGTTTCACCGCCCGCCGCCTCTCTCGCCTCGATCGCGGCTTCCAACTGCTCCTGGCGCAACTCGGCCCGGGCTTCGGCCTCTATCCGGGAGGCTTCCGCCGCCACTCTCCGATCGGTATCGGAAGGCTCGGCCGGGGCATAGGCCGCCCGACGGATCTGTTGGGCTTTCTGCAGTGTGGCTTCGGGGTCGTTGGGAATCTTGCTGGTATCAATCGGCACTTCGCCGGACACGGCATAGCTCACCCCGTCGGGTCCGCGTTCGAACTCATAACTGGGCGCGCCGGCGTAGCGACCGCCAATGGCGGCATGGGCCTGCTCGTGCTGGCGAACCTCGCGGTCACGCCGCGAAAGCTCGCGGATCTGTTGCTGCTCCTCAACCTGGCGCTGACGCTCCAGGCTTGCACGCAAGTCGCTCTCACCCTGCTCACGCTCCACTCCGGCGTCGGTCGGAGCGATGGGACGAGAGTAAGTGTTTTCGCTGTCGGTGTTGTCACCAGAGCTCGAGCGGGATTGTTCGAAGGCCCGCGCCGAGCGCTCATCGGGGGAGCGGCGGTTTTCGCTCCGGGCCGATTCGGCGGATTCTTCCAGGGGTTTGAGCGTGGAGCCGCGAAGGTCTTCGTTTTCCTGGCCCACGGGCTGCCGGCCGACGGGCACAAAGGGCGCGACGGCATTGGCAAAATTGGAGGGAATGGCCGGCGTCATGGCGTCCGCCCCGGGAGGGCCATCAGGCCCGCAGGTCGATCAACTGGCCGAGTGCTTCATCGGCCGTTTCAACCACGCGCGCCGAGCTGTCAAACACCTGCTGTTGCGCCTGAATATTGAGCATCGGCTCAACCAGATTCAGCGAGCGCGGCGTGTCGCCACCCGGGGCTTCGGGCACCGCCGGCATGGCGGAAGCCTGGGCAATCTGCTCGGCCGAGCGGGTCATCTCGGTCTGACTGCGCTGCATGCCAATCAGCCCCTGATTCACCATTGAACCTACATCCATAACGGACCTCCGTACACGCCATCCAGACAGCGTCGTGCTGACATTTGACCATCGCGATCAGGGAGGGCGACCCAATTGCCGGGGCACCGCCCTGTCCGCTTTTCAGGACTCAATGATAACGCGCTTCTTGCTCAAGAAACAGTCAAAACCGGCAAAGACTGAGAGTCAATGGACGTAAAAACTCGTTTTTTATAACTTTCAGCTCGGATTTGAGACAACTGACAGCAGCGGATCAAGGGACAGGTGCTCGGCCACCGAGGCCGGGTCCGGCTCCCCCATATGAGGCACGATCCCCAGGCAGGGCGCACGCAGGCGCTGGCCAAGACTGTCAATATTCTCCCGCAGGCGGGGCATATCGGGGTCGAGCACATTGGCGACCCAGCCGGCCAACGGCAGTCCGTCCCGGGCGATGGCCTCGGCGCTCAACAGGGCATGGTTCAGGCACCCCAGCCGCATGCCGATCACCAGAATGACCGGTAACTGCAGCTGCCGCGCCAGATCCGCCAGGGTTTCAGCGGGGTTGAGCGGCACGCGCCAGCCGCCGGCGCCTTCCACCAGGGTAAAGTCCGCCTGCCCCAGCACCCCCCGGCAATAGCCCGCCAGACGGTCCGCCGAAAGCGGCCGACGCGCCTCCAGCGCGGCAATATGCGGGGCGATGGCGGGCTCGAGCGCGACCGGATTGATCTGTTCGTACATCAGCGGCGGGTTGACCAGCGCCTGCAGCCTCAGGGCGTCATCATTGCGCAGCCCCTCGTCGGTCGTCTCACAGCCGGCGGCCAGGGGTTTGAGGGCGGCAGTGGAGAGCCCCTGCTGACCGGCCAGCTGCAGGAGCCCGGCCGCGATTCGGGTTTTGCCCACCCCGGTATCGGTTCCGGTGACAAAAAAAGCGTGTTTAGTCATGGTTTGACTCATCCTCGGGCTTTTGCGCCCGGCAGTAATAGACTTCGTAGCTCGCCGGCAGAAGGCCGTCGTGCCGGTAACGTTCGTAGGCGGTTTTGAGCGCCTGGATTTTCTCCCGTCCGGTCAGCCCCTCGGGCTGGCCCCGGTTGACGTTGTGCGCGCCCAGTGCTTTGAGCTCCCGGGTCAGGTCGCTGAGTTTGTCATAGCGCAGCACCCGCTCCTCACGGTCCCAGTGCACGCCGGTGAGACCGGCCCGGACCAGAGCAGCGTCGACCGCGCGCTGGGGCTGAAAGCGATTGACGTGCACATAACCATCCACGGCCTGCCAGGCGCCTTTGAGTTCCCAGAGCGTGCGCGGCCCGAGGGTGGAGAACAGCAGCTGCCCCCCGGGTTTGAGCACGCGCATGACCTCGCTGAAGAGGCTGGGAAGATGCTCGCACCACTGGACGGACAGGCTGGAGAACACCAGATCGACACTGGCGTCCGCCAGCGGCAGATCCTCGGCATCGGCGCACAACCAGAGCGCCTCGATATCGCGTTCGCGCCGGGCAAACTGCAACATGCCCCGGGCGATATCCAGCCCCACCAGTTGCCCGGGCGCGAGCCGCAAAGAAAGGCGCTCGCTGAAAAAGCCGGTGCCGCAGCCCAGATCCAGCACCCGCTCGGGCGCATTGAGATTGAGCGGCCCCAGGTGATTGAGCAGCTGTTCGCCCACCGCCCGCTGCAGGCGGGCCACACTGTCGTAGCTATCGGCCGCTTTGCTGAACGAGTCGGCCACCCGACGTTTGTCGAGCTGGCCGCTGGTCAGCCGCAGAAAGTGCAGCAGCGACTCGGCCACCGCCTCGGGCCGACTCCAGTGCAGGGCATGCCCGGCGCCGGCAATCACCGAGACTCTTTGACGCTGATTGAGCGCCGGCAGCGCGCCCGCCGCCGCCAGCGGCACCAGGGCATCGTGCTCGGCGTAGACGTGCAGCCCGGGCTGACGCAACTGCTTCAGAGCGGCCTGATTGTCCAGGGTGGAAAGCAGTTGAAGTGCCTGCCCCCAGGCCTCGTTGACCTGCTCAGTCTCCGGCTGACGACGGCGCAGGGTTTTGAGTAGCTCCCGCTCGTGCTGATCTCCGCTCGCCAAGAGGCCGGTGAAACGGCGCAACCCGACCTGGGCATCGCGGTGAAAACCGGACTGGAACTGTCGATTGACGGCGCTTGCCATCGCTTCGGGCCACTGGTTGTCGGCGACAAAGCGGGCATTGCTGGCCAGGGTGATTACCCGGGTCACCCGCTCGGGGCGGCGCGCCGCCAGCGCGACCGCCAGCATGCCCCCCAGTGACCAACCCACCAGGACCGCGCGCGGGGGCAGGCTTCGCTCCAGCGCCGCCAGAACTGTCTCCAGCTCAAAGTCGCCCCGGGCCGGACTGTCGCCAAAACCGGGCAGGTCCAGAGCAATCACATCACTGTACTGGCGCAAAAAGGGCAGCAGCGGTTCCCAGGTCCGGCTGTCTCCGCCCCAGCCGTGGAGCAGTACCAGTGGCTCGGCCTCGGAGGGACTGAGGGCGGGGTAATAGTGTGCCGCCAGAGACGAAGCCTCTTCGCTGGGAGCGGGGATGGGGGTAATGGCATCGCTCATCGTGCGCCCTCCGCCCGGAGGCTCTCGGTCAGCGCCGAGAGCAGGCCGTCCACCTGCTCGGTTGTGTGCGCGGCGCTCAGCGTGACGCGCAGTCGGGCACTGCCGGCGGGCACGGTGGGCGGGCGAATGGCGACCACCCAATAACCGCGCGCTTCCAGCCGCTCGGCCAGGGCCAGCGCCCGACTCTCATCACCCACCAGCAGCGGTTGCACCGCGGTATCGGAATCCATCAGGGTCAGGCCCAGCTCGCGGGCGCCCCGGCGGAACCGGGCAATCAGGGCGTTGAGGTGCTCGCGCCGCCAGGGCTCGCTCTGCACCAGCGCCAGACTGGTGCGGGTGGCCGCCGCCACGGCGGGCGGCAGAGCGGTGGTATAGATATAACTGCGGGCAAACTGGATCAGGGTTTCGATCAGCGCCTCGCTGCCGGCGACAAAGGCGCCAAAGGTGCCCAATGCCTTGCCCAGAGTGCCCATCAGAATGGGGACCTGGTCCTGGTTCAGACCGTAGTGCTCAACAGTGCCGGCCCCGGTGGCGCCCAGGCAACCGAAGCCGTGGGCGTCGTCCACCATCAGCCAACCGTTGTGCCGGGCGGCCACCGCCGCCAGCTCCGGCAGCGGAGCGCGGTCACCGTCCATGCTGAACACCCCATCCACGGCAATGAGGCGGCGCCGGGCGTCACTGCCCGCCAGTCGCGTCTCCAGGTGATCGAGATCATTGTGTTTGAAGCGCTGAAAGCGGGCCCCGCTGAGCAGGCCGGCATCGAGCAGGGAGGCGTGATTGAGCCGATCTTCAAAGAGCGCGTCGCCGCGCCCGAGCAAGGCGGTGATCGCCCCCAGGTTGGCCATGTAGCCGGTGGAGAACAGCAGTGCGCGCTCGCGCCCGCAGAAAGCGGCCAGCTCCTCTTCCAGGGCGTGATGCTCCCGGGAGTGACCGCAGACCAGGTGGGAGGCGCCACTGCCGACCCCGTAGTCATCGGAGGCGGCTCGCAGCGCCGCGATCACCTGCGGGTGGCTGGCCAGCCCCAGGTAATCATTGCTGCAGAAACCCACCATGCGCTTGCCATCCACCCACACCGAAGCACCCTGGGAGGACTCCAGGGTGCGGCGTTGGCGATAGAGTGACTGCCGCCTGCGCTCCTGCAACGCAGGCGCCAGGGCGGCATCCAGTGTGGAAGCGGCCACGGACGGTTACTTGGCAGCGTTATAGAAGAAACGATCGTTGTTCGCCTCTTCCAGCGCTCCGGCCAGCGCCACCTCGTCCTGTTCGGCCTCTTCAACGTGCACTTCGCGCTGCTCGGGCTCAATGCCCAGACGCTTGAACAGCATCATGTCGGCATTGGCTTCGGGATTGGCGGTGGTCAGCAGCTTTTCACCATAGAAGATGGAGTTGGCGCCAGCCAGGAAGGCCATGGCCTGCATCTGCTCGTTCATTTCTTCCCGTCCGGCCGAGAGTCGCACATGGGCAGCGGGCATCAGAATGCGGGCCACGGCGATGGTGCGGATGAACTCGAAGGGGTCCAGATCTTCCTCGTTTTCAAAGGGAGTGCCGGCCACACGTACCAGCATGTTGATCGGCACCGACTCGGGGTGATCGGGCAGGTTGGCCAGCTGCTGCAACAGACCGGCGCGATCGGTCTGTTCTTCGCCCATGCCGACGATGCCGCCACAGCAGACCTTCATGCCGGCCTTGCGCACGTTGTCCAGCGTTTCCAGGCGGTCCTGATAGGTGCGGGTGGTGATCACTTCGCCGTAGTACTCGGGGGAGGTATCCAGATTGTGGTTGTAGTAGTCGAGGCCGGCCTCGGACAGGGTCTGGGCCTGCTGCTCATCGAGCATGCCCAGGGTCATGCAGGTTTCCAGCCCCAGGGATTTGACGCCCTTGACCATATCGGTCACATAGTTGAGGTCGCGGTTCTTGGGCGAGCGCCAGGCGGCTCCCATGCAGAAGCGGGTCGCGCCACTGGCCTTGGCCGCTTTGGCTTCCTCGAGCACCTTCTCCACGGCCATCAGACGCTCGCGCTCCAGACCGGTATCGTAACGGGCGCTCTGGGGGCAGTATTTGCAGTCCTCGGGACAGGCGCCGGTTTTGATCGAGCAGAGGGTGCTGACCTGAACCTGATTGGGATCGAAATAGGCGCGGTGCACGGTCTGGGCCTGATACATCAGATCGCTGAAGGGCTGCGCGAACAGCGCCAGGATCTCGTCCCGGCTCCAATCGTGGCGAATCTGTGGTTGGGCAGTGGCGTTCATAGGGGTTCCCTTCGGTCTCGGTCAGGGTGGATGGCAATCAAAGCCCTCTATACTACCGTCCGCCCGGGAGCTGTCAACCTGAACACGCCACCCAGGTTGACAGCGCAACTGGACAATCGGGATCCGAACGATTAAAAATAACGCGGTAATGCGAGGAAAACCTACAACAAAGGATGTTGCCCATGCTACCCAACCCCTGCCTGCTGTGCGCCAGGCCCGTCAAGGGCGAACAGCTCTGCTCCGGATGCGCCTTCAGCCTGCCCTATCTGGAGCCCTCCGGGTACCGGTGCGAGCTGTGCGCCCTGCCGCTGGCGGAGGAGGCCTCTTACTGCGGGCGCTGCCTGTCGGAACCTCCGCCGTTCGAGCGCTGCCGGGCCGCGTTTCGGTACGACTACCCGCTGGATTATCTGATTCACCACTTCAAGTACTACCGGCAGCTCGCGTTTGGGCGGGCGCTGGCGAACCTTCTGGCGGAGCATTTGCGCGCGGCGCGTGCCGAGACCCACGCGCTGGCATGGCCGGAGCTGCTGCTACCGGTCCCGCTGCACTGGTCGCGGCGACTCAGACGCGGCTTCAATCAGACCGAGCTGATGGCGGCCGACCTGGGGCGGGCACTGGCGCTGCCGGTGCACAGCCGCCTGTGCCGTCGCAACCGCCGCACCCCGGCCCAGCAGGGATTGAGCCGACAGCAGCGGGAACAGAACCTGCGCCGGGCGTTTGTGCTCACCCCTGGCGCCCCCGAGATATTGGCGGGGCGACGTGTGGCGCTGCTCGATGATGTGGTGACCACCACCAGCACCGCCCGCGAACTGAGTCGCCTGCTACTCAATGCCGGCGCGAGCGAGGTCGAACTCTGGGCACTGGCGCGCACCCCCAGCGGCGACTACTCAGCCTCGCACTGGACGCCCGAGAGCGAATAGCGCTCCAGACCGATCGGGGTGGGATCCACATCCTCGATTTCGTCGTACCAACAGTAAATTTGATTGACCCAGGAGCGGATCCAGAGCTTTTCGTGGATCAGTGCCCGGCCGATCCACATAGGTTTCTCCGGTATCCGGGTTGATTCCCAAGCGGGGATCTTCTCACTGATGGGCGAAAGCGGCCGCAGGCTCAAACGCACAGACGTGTTAAAACTCACAATTTTTGTTTTGTATGACGATATTACCATATGCTAGGATTAAACGATAACAACTCCGACAATCGCTTGCTCGAGGTATAAAACATGTCAAATTTCACGCAACAGGCCCGTGGCCCCCTGAGTGCCCTGGCACTGTCAATCATGCTGGCCGCCTGCGGTGGCGGCTCCGGAGGCAGTGGTGACAGCAACCCTGATCCGGCCAATGGTAATGGCAACGGCAATGGAAACGGCAGCGGCAGTGTTCAGCCGACTTTCACCAATATTGCCGTACACGATCCCTCCGTCATCAAAGTGGAGAGCGAGTACTATGTGATCGGCTCGCACCTCTCGGCCGCCAAAACCGGTGATCTGATGAACTGGCAGCGAGTCGCCGATGGCGTTACGGCGGCCAACCCACTGTTTGACGATGTTACCGTCGAGCTGGCCGATGCCCTGGGCTGGGCCGATGCCAACACCCTCTGGGCGGCGGATATCGTTCAGTTGGAAATCGATGGCCGCTTCTACATGTATTACAACGCCTGCCGGGGCGACGCGCCGCAGTCGGCGATGGGGGTTGCCGTGGCCGACAACATCGAAGGCCCCTACGAAGATCTGGGAATCTTCCTGCGCTCCGGCTGGGAGTCCGAGAGCGCCCTTGAGGCCGGCGCGGTGACCGAGGGTTATATCGCCGATAACTACGACCCCCGAGTTCACCCGAACGTGATCGATCCGCACACCTTCTACGATCACGAAGGCAAACTCTGGATGACCTACGGCTCCTACTCCGGCGGCCTGTTCATCCTGCAGATGGATCCGAACACCGGCTTTCCGCTGCCGGACCAGGGCTATGGCACTCACCTGATCGGTGGCAACCACAGCCGGATCGAAGCCCCATACGTGCTCTATAGTCCCGAATCCAAGTACTATTATCTGTACAGCTCCTTTGGCGGTCTGGACGCCAACGGTGCCTACAATATCCGCGTCGCCCGCTCGGTCTCCCCCGACGGCCCCTACCTGGATTACGAAGGTAATGACGTGGCCAACGTGAAGTCCGACCCGAGCCTGCCTATTTTTGACGACGCCTCGATCGAAGACGGTGCGGTCAAGCTGATGGGCAACTTCCGGTTCGCCGACGGCGGTGACGGTTACGTCTCTCCGGGGCACAACTCGGCCTACTACGAAGGAGAGACCGGCAAGCACCTGCTGTTCTTCCACACCCGCTTCCCGGGTCGCGGCGAACAGCACGAAGTGCGTGTCCACGAGATGTTCATGAATGCCGACGGTTGGCCGGTGGTGGCTCCGCACCGCTATGTACCGACCTCCGAGTCGGAAGAGCCGGTAGAGTCAGCCGTGGTCGAGGCGGACCTGCCCGGCACCTACGAACTGGTCAACCACGGGAAGGACATCACCTCCGAGATCAAGCAGTCGATCACGGTCGAGCTGGAAGAAGGCGGCATGATCTCCGGTGAAGCCAGCGGCGACTGGACCCTGAATGCCGACAACGATATCACCATTACGCTGGACGGCGAGGGTACCTTTGAAGGCGTGGCGGCCCGTCTCTGGAGCCCGTCCGAACAGGAGTTTGTGGTGACCTTCAGCGCCCTCTCCGAAGCCGGCGTCGCCATCTGGGGTAGCCGCTCGCTCGATTGAGAAGAAACCCTCTCCCATAACCGCTACAATGCGGTTTTTGGGAGAGGGTTCTATGAGCGAAACACAGGCACATCCCTATGAGTCGCTGACGCCGGATCTGGTACTGGATGCGGTGGAGAGCAGCGGCCACTTGAGTGATATGCGTATTCTGGCGCTCAACAGCTATGAGAACCGGGTCTATCAGGTGGGCATGGAAGAGGGCCCACCCCTGATCGCCAAGTTCTATCGCCCCGAGCGCTGGAGTAACGCCCAGATTCAGGAAGAGCACGATTTCACCCGGGATCTGCTGGATCTGGAAGTCTCGGTGGTGCCCCCCACCCCCGATGCCGATGGCCACACGCTGCGCGAATACCAGGGCTTCCGTTTTGCCCTCTACCCACGCCAGGGCGGTCACGCCCCCAACCTGGATGACTTTGATCAGCTGCTCACGCTCGGGCGGGTGCTGGGTCGGATTCATGCGCTGGGTTGCACGCGCGCCTTTACCCACCGCCCCACTCTGGATGTGCAGAGTTTCGCCCGCGACAGCTACGACTTTCTGCTTGGCCACGATTTTATTCCCCAGAGTCTGCGTCCCTCCTATGAGACCCTGGGTGCGGATCTGATTGCGCGCATTGAGCGCATTTTCGAGCAGACCGAGTACACCCCCATCCGCCTGCACGGCGACTGCCACCCGGGCAACATACTCTGGCGCGGCGATGCCCCCCACTTTGTGGACTTCGATGATGCCCGCAACGGGCCGGCGGTGCAGGATCTCTGGATGCTGTTGTCCGGCGAGCGGGAACAGCAGACCGCGCAACTGTCGGAAATCATCGAGGGGTATCAGGAGTTCTGTGATTTCAACTTCGCCGAGCTGAATCTGATTGAAGCGCTGCGCAGCTTGCGCATCATGAATTACAGCGCCTGGCTGGCGCGTCGCTGGGAGGATCCGGCCTTTCCCAAAAGCTTCCCCTGGTTCAACAGCGAGCGCTACTGGGGCGAGCATATTCTGGAGCTGCGCGAGCAGCTGGCGGCTCTGGATGAGCCGCCGCTGGCGCTCTTCTGATTAGTACTGTTCGGTTTTAACGTTGCTCGGTATCTTCCAGGTAGCGGAAGAAATCCGAGTCGGCCTGGATCATCAGAGTGGCGTTGTCCCCCAGCGCCTTGTAAGTCTCCAGAGTACGCAAGAAGGAATAGAACTCGGGATCCGCACCGAAGGCCTCGCCGTAGATTTTGATGGCTTCGGCATCGGCGTCGCCGCGAATCTCTTCCGCCTCGCGCGCCGCTTCCGAATTGATCCGGCGCAACTCCTTTTCCATTTCACCGGTAATCTCCAGGCTGCGGCCCTCACCCTCGGCCCGGAAGCGTGCGGCAATCGCCTGGCGCTCGGAAATCATGCGGTTTTCCACCTGCCGGCGAACCGAATCGATGTAGTTGATGCGTTTGATGCGCACATCCTGCAGCTCAATGCCCAGTTCCGTCATCTGTTTGGAAGCACTGGTGAGGATTTCGGACTCCAGTCTTTCCCGGCCCAGCTTGGGACGCTCGGTCAGCACCACATCATCACGCTCCTGTTCAACTTCATCGAGATCATCGACATCCACGTCCCAGTCTCCGGAGCGGACAATCTCCTCCAGTTCCGTACCGGAAATGATATCGCGCACCACCGAATCAATGATGTCGTCCAGACGGGTGCGACCGCCGCGCTCATCGCGCACACTGCGCAGAAACTGCAGAGGGTCGACAATGCGCCAGCGGGCGGTGGTATCCACCTGGATGAATTCGCGCCCAAGAGTCGGAATCTGGGTGACATCGCCATCCCAGATCAGCAGACGCTTGTCAAAGCGTCGCACTTCCTGAATGAACGGCTTTTTCCAGTGCAGGCCGGGCTCATCGACCACATCGCCCTGGGGCTCACCAAACTGGACAATAATGACCTGGTCCGCTTCATCCACCACGTAGGCCGAGGACAGGGCAACGACGGCTACCGCCAGTACAATCACACCAAAAATCAGCTTTTTCATTTGGCCACCTCCTGGCGGGAATCGCGAATATTCATCAGCGGGAAGGGCCCGGCCTGATCGTCCTGGACCATAATGACCTGCCCGACGTTGGGCAGAATCTCGCCCATGGTCTCCAGGTAGATCCGCGCCCGGGTGACCTCCGGCACATTGCGGTATTCCTGCAACATGGCCCGGAAGCGGGCGGTCTCGCCATAGGAGCGATTCACCCGCTCGGTGGCGTAGCCCTCGGCCTCGGCGACCAGTCGCTGTGCTTCACCCTTGGCCCGGGGAATCTGCTGATTGGCCCGCTTGGTGGCTTCGTTGATCATGCGCTCGCGTTCCTGGCGAGCCTCATTGACCTCGTTGAACGCCGGGCGCACCGCCTGGGGCGGCACCACATCCTGAAGCTCCACGGTGATGATGTGCAGGCCCGACTCGTACGAATCCATGATGGTCTGGATCTCCTCGCGCACGCCCTCGGCAATCTCGACCCGGCCGACGGTCAGCACTTCCGAGCCCAGACGGTTGCCCACGACCCGGCGCATGACCGACTCGGAAATGTCACGCAGGGTGGTATCGGGTTCACGCTGCTGGTACAGATACTTGATGGGGTCCTGAATGCGATACTGCACCACCCACTCCACATCGATCACGTTCAGATCGCCGGTCAGCATCATGGCTTCGGCGGAATAATCCCGATCGGAATAGCGAGTGGCTTCATTGCCCTGGGTGGCCGCAGTGCGAAAGCCAAACTCCTGTTTGAGTACCCGGGCCGAGGCCACGCGCTGGACCTTGTCGATCCCGAAGGGAAGCTTGAAGTGCAGGCCCGGGTCGGTAATCTCGACCACCGCGCCGAAACGTTTGACCACTGCCTGCTCTTCGGGCTGGACGGTGTAAAAGCTGGTAAACAGGCCCCAGATCACAATCAGGGCAATGGGGACCAGCACAATCGCGGCGCCGCCGGAGGGCAGGTCTTTGGTCAGAGCATCGAAATCGTCTTTCAGACTCCGTGAAGAATTATTCATGTAATAGGGTCCTTGGGATAAAACCGGGACCACACTCTATCAGATCTGTCAGCTCCGGGGTTGGTGATTGGTCAGGATCTCATCGGCGCCGGAGTCCAGAGCCCGGTCCACCTCCGGCTCACTCTCCGGCAGATACGCCAGGACCCGGGCCCGCTGGCGGTGATAGCGCTCCACCACGGTGGGCGATAACAGTGGAACCCGGCCCAGTTTGGGCGGCAGCGCGTAACTGCGCCCCGGCTGCAGCCCGCCCAGAGCCGGCAGGCCGACCTGACAGGCCACCCCGGCAAGACGACATTCACCGACGGAGGCCATACACTCTGCACCGGGATGACGGTTTTGCCACCGGGACTGCTGTTGCCGGTCCCAGAACAGAAAGCGGGCGCGCTGGTTCAGAAATTCGGCCACGTCGGGCTTGTGCGACCACTGGTCCAGAAGCTCCAGGGTGCGCTCACCGGCTTCGGGTTTGATATCCAGTATCCAGCGCCAGCGACCGAATGCCCGCCACCATTGATCGAAAAACAACAATCGCTCGCCGCCGCGCAGGGTCAGCGCTTCCAGCTCGGCCCGGCTCGCCTCGGTCACTTTGGTGGCTTCTCCCGAAACGCGGGAGAGATCGTCGTCGTGAGCGAGCACCAGGTGGCCGTCGGCGGTACTGCGCAGGTCCGTTTCCAGGTGAGTGAAACCCAGTGCCAGGGCGGCATCAAACGACTCGGCCGTATTTTCGGTCGCCTCGAGGCAGTAACCCCGGTGGCTGATCCAGGTGGGCTGATGCATCAGACGTTCTCCTGTCACGCTATTACCGCCCCAATTGCGGTAGGATAGAGCGGTTCACAATAGAGCCCAAACCCGTTTTTGAGAATGGAGCCCTCATGCTCTACTGGCTAATCGCCCTGTTTCATTTGATCATTATGCCCGTGGCGGCGGTCCATGCGTTAACCTGCAAGCGCGACAACAAGGCCGCACTGGGCTGGATCGGGGTCATTTTCCTGTTTCCCGTGGCCGGCCCCCTGCTCTATTACATCTTCGGCATCAACCGGCTGCGTGCCAAGGCCAAACTGTTCACCGGCCGACGCTTTCCCGAGGGCCGCTTCGGCTACGAACGCGCCACACGGGCCCCGTCTACCGCGCCCGACCCGCTCAGCCGGGAGCTTCCCCGGCCCCATCTGGCCGTGGTTGGCGGCCGTGCCACAGGCAGCCCGCTGCTGGCGGGCAACCACTTCACCCCCCTGATCAACGGCGAGGATTTCTTTCCCCGGCTGCTGGAAGCGATCGAAAAGGCAGAGTATTCGGTGGTCCTGTCCTCCTACCTGTTTTCCGACAGGGGCGTCGGCGGCGAGGTCATTGCCGCCCTGGCCCGGGCGGCCGATCGGGGGCTGCCCGTGTATGTGCTGCTCGATGGCGTGGGCACCTGGTATTCTCTGCGTCGCTCGGTGCGGGCGCTGCGCCGGACCAAAGTTCACCTGGCACTGTTCACGCCGCCCGCCTTGATCCCCCCATCGCTGGACATCAACATGCGCAATCACCGCAAAATTGCGGTGATTGATGACCGGGTCGGTTTTTTTGGCGGCATCAATATCGACCCTCGTCACATGGTCGACGACCCGGGCAATCCCGAGCCGACCGAGGACCTGCATTTTCTCGCCCGGGGGCCGGTGGTGGCCGAACTGCGCCGCCTGTTTGAGCGTGACTGGCAACTGGTGACCAAACGGCCCATTGATCTTCCCGAGCAATCAACGCCACCCGAAGGCAACACCCTGTGCCGGGTGATCGATGACGGCCCCCACGACAACCTCAACCACCTGTCCATGACCCTGACCGGCGTCTTCTGCGCCGCCCGGGAGCGGATTGTGCTGATGACGCCCTACTTTCTGCCCAATCACGAAATGGTCTCGGCCCTGCAGGCCGCCGCGCTGCGCGGAGTACGGGTGCAGGTGGTGATCCCCGAAAAAAGCAACTTGCGCTTTGTCGATTGGGCCACGCGCAATATGCTTTGGGAGCTGGTGCTGTGGGACATTGAGGTCTATGCCAAACCGCCCCACTTCGCCCATACTAAGCTGGTGGTGGTGGATGATCATTATGTGATGGCGGGCTCGGCGAACCTGGATGCCCGCAGTCTGCGCCTTAACTTTGAGCTGGGCGTGGAGATATTTGATGCCGAGCTGGCCAGTCACATGCGTGCGCACATTGAGCGGGCCATTGCCGAAAGTCACCGACTTACCCTCAATGAGCTGGACGGACGCCCGTTCTGGCAGCGAGTGCGCGACGCTTTTTTCTGGCTGTTTTCCAGCTACCTGTAAACGGAGCACAACGATCGTGTCAAACAATCTGTTGAATCTGGCGGCCGTCATCTGGTTTTTTGCCCTGTGGATCGGCTATGCCAGCTTTGCCCGCCACCGGGCCCGCATTTCCTACAGCCTGTCTTCGGTGTTGCAGATCTATCGCAAGCGCTGGATGCAGGCCATGCTGCGCCGGGAGAACCGCATCGGGGATACCGCCCTGATTGCCGGGCTGGAGCGCCAGACCACATTTCTCGCCTCGACCTCCATCTTCGTGATTGCGGGTCTGATCACCATCATGGCCTCGGTTGACCAGGTGCACGTGACCCTGACGGCGCTGCCGTTCGTGAACACCGAAATGACCCCAAGGCAGCTGCAATTCAAGATTCTGTTACTGCTCGCCATTTATGTCTATGCGTTTTTCACCCTGACCTGGGCCGTGCGTCAATACGGCTTCAGCTCGATTCTTCTGGGTGCCGCGCCGCTCCACGACGATGCCGAGGTCACTCAGGAGGAGCGGGGGCGCTACGCCAGCAGCGCCGCCAAAGTCATCGATCAGGCCGGCCACAGCTACAACTACGGACTGCGAGCCTATTACTTTTCGCTGTCGTTGTTGCCCTGGCTGTTCAATGCCTGGCTGTTCATCCTCGCCACCACGCTGGTGGTGATCGTGCTCTATCGACGGGAGTTTCACTCGCGCCCGCTGCAGACATTGGTGAGCGAAGTCAAAGCTTCCTGATTGCGCCGCCCTGGTTTACGTGGTGTGGTTTTACGCGGCGTGAGTCCCGTGACTGCCCACCGGCTCGATGTGGACACTCAGCTTCACGCCCTGGGTGCGCAACGCCCGCTCGGCCGCGTCCGCCAGATCGTGCGCCTGCCTCACGCTCCAGTCGCCGGGGACCTGCAGGTCCGCCTGGGCAAACTCCTGGGCGCCGGCCGCACGGGTGCGCAAACGGATGAAAGCGCAGCCGGCGGGCTCGTGCTCGCGCAGCACCCGCTCCACCTCACTGACCCGATCCGGACTCAGGGCCCGGTCCATCAGCCCATTGGCCGAACGGGCCAACAGTCCCCAGCCCTCGTGCAGAATATGCAATGCCACCCCGATGGCCACCACCGGATCGAGCCAGTAAAAGCCGGTGATCTGTGCCAGCCCGACCCCAAGCACCACCCCCACGGTAGTCCAGACGTCGGTCATCAGATGGCGGCCATCGCCCTCCAGAGCCGGGGAGCGGTGGACTCTGCCGTGATGCAGTAACAACCGCCCCACGAATAAATTGATCAGGCTCGCCGCCACAATCAGGGTGGTGCCGACATTGAGCGACTTGATCGGCTCGGGGGAAAACAGCCGTTCACCGGCGGCAATCAGAATCGCCACGGCGGCGAGAAAAATCATGCCGCCCTCAAAGGCGGCGGAAAAATACTCGGCCTTGCCGTGTCCGTAGGGATGGCCGGCATCGGCCGGGCGTCGGGCATAGGTGAACATCGCCAGGGCAAAACCGGCCCCCAGCAGGTTGACAACCGACTCCATGGCATCGGAGAGGTACCCAACCGAATCGGTCAGGTCCCAGGCCAGGGTTTTCAGGGCCATGGTCGCCAGCGCCGCCACCAGCGACAGCCACAAGACATGGCGGGGTTGTAACTTCTTCAACATGAATAAACCTGCAGCCGACCAAAACGACATTACCCTCCAGTTTAGTCCAGAGGGGTGGAAATCCGGAGGCACAAGCCCAATAATGCACCCATCGAATTCATTCACTATACAGCAGGACCCCCCATGACTGCCGCCCCTGCCATCCAGGATCCCGTTTGGGATGACATCCGCCGCCAGACCCATGAGCAGGCGCGTGCAGAGCCGGTACTGGCGAGCTTCCTGCACACCACCATTCTCAACCACGATACCCTGGAGGCGGCGCTGAGCTTCCACCTGGCCAACAAGCTCGACAGCCCGGCCATGCCCGCCATGTTGATGCGCGAGGTGATCGAGAAGGCGCTGGGCGCCGATGCGGGCATTGGCCGGGCGGTGCGGGCGGACCTGCTGGCCATCAATGAGCGCGACTCGGCCTGCGACTCCTCCAGCACTCCCTTCCTCTATTTCAAGGGGTTTCACGCCCTTCAGGCCTACCGGGTCGCTCACTGGCTCTGGCAACAGGGGCGGGAGTCACTGGCGCTGTTTCTGCAAAACCGGATCTCGGTGGTCTTTGCCGTGGACATTCACCCGGCCGCGCATATTGGCGAAGGCATCATGTTTGATCACGCCACCGGCATTGTAATTGGTCAGACCGCAGTGGTGGAGGACAATGTCTCCATCATGCAGTCGGTCACGCTCGGGGGGACCGGCAAGGAGAGCGGCGACCGGCACCCGAAAGTGCGCTGCGGGGTGCTGATCGGCGCCGGCGCCAAGATCCTGGGCAATATCGAGATCGGCGCCTGCGCCACCATCGGGGCCGGCAGCGTGGTGCTCAAATCGGTGCCGCCCCGCAAGATCGCGGCCGGGGTCCCCGCTCAGGTAATAGGCGACAGCCGCTGCCAACAACCCTCACGCAGTATGGATCATCGACTGGGAGACTGATCATGAGCTTCAGAATCATCACCGCTACCCTCCTCGCTCTCGCGCTGAGCGCCTGCGGCGAACAGAGTGTGGAGCAGGAGACGGCCTCTCAGAGCGCCGACACCAGCCAGAGCGCCGAGGCCCGCGAGCCGCAAGCCCAGACGCTGACCGTCTATAAAAGCCCGACCTGTGGCTGCTGTGAGGACTGGATTGTCCACCTGGAAGAGAAGGGATTTCAGACAACGGCCGAGCACCCGGATGACATGCGGACCAAGAAGACCGAGCTGAACATTGCGCCTCAGTATGGCTCCTGCCACACCGGCGTCTCGGAGTCGGGGTATGTTTTCGAGGGTCACGTTCCTGCCAAGCTGGTTCAACAGTTTCTGGACAACCCGCCCGAGAATGCCCTGGGCCTGGCCGTCCCCCGCATGCCGGTGGGCAGCCCCGGGATGGAAATGGGCGATCGCTTCGATCCTTACGATGTGCTGCTATTGAAGACCGACGGCAGCAGCGAGGTCTACGCCCGGATCGAGCAGCCTGAGCAGCAGTATTAAATCAGGTTGCACCATTTTGAGGCGCCTGCCCGTCAGGATGGTTTACATTGGCTCAGTCCCTGAGGGCAAGCGCTCATCGTTGCATCACTCTTGGTTCTCTTTGAGGTATATCCCAGATAGAAAGGTGTGGGTAGCTTCACGTCCGGGCCGCTCAGGGCTAGGTTCTTCCCGGACACGGCGTAAACCCATCCATGGGGCCTCTCCACCGACATCCTGTCGGTGACGGTCCGGGAAGAACCTACCCCAGATCGGCCCTCCGCACTATGTAGAACCCACTATGCGATCACGTAGGTCTGGTAAGCGACAGCGCACCTGACAAATAGGGTATCCATTACCAAGATGTTTCTGGAGGGAAAGTCTCTACAAGGCTCGTAGGACCGATTTGAGGTGGACTGTTTCAAGACCGTCAACCGCGGGACTAGTGTTGACGAGTTACAGGGACGTACTTGCCACGTGTCTTGAAACAGTCCACCTCAAAGCGGGCCGGACGTGAAGCAAGCTCAAACCACCTACTTGGCGTATATACCCCAAATCGACATCCCTCATCGCTCAGCCGACCAACCACAACCGGTTATGGCCAGATTTTTGCAGTATTCCCTCTCGCCCCACATGTCATTATTGACCGGAGATCGGAATGCAGTACACCAAGCCCATGATCGAACTGGTGTTTGAGATTCGCCGGCGCGTGCGCGCCGACCTGAAACCCTCCGTCAAACTCGCCAACCCGGAGCTTCTGGACGAACTTGTAGCCCATCACCGCAGCAGCAAGGACGTGATCTGCCAGACACTCATCAAAGAGCTGCTCCAACTGGCGGGCGCCCCCTGGGACCACGCCCTGAGCGATGCCCGACACGAGGCGGAAGCTGCAGACGCGGCTGGCCGGCCCCGGCAGGTCACCAAGGTCTATCGCGGCCAGGTCACACTGGAGGATGCGCCGCCCAAGGAAGACCCCGATCAGTCCAAACCGCGCACCAAACGGATGTACCGGGGACAGGAGATCGTCGACTGACACTTCCAGATCGAACGCAGTGGGAGGCAAGCCAATCGTTGGAATGGCTATCGGAGCAACGGCGCGGTTTGCTCACCCGGTTTCAGTGACTCGCTCGCGCCGAACCGAAAATGGGATCCAGGCCGGCCCAGTCGCGGCGACGGGAGAATTGCGGCCGCAGGAACTCCATCTGGTCACCCCTGATCCGGTCACTGTTGATCAGCGCGAGGTACTCGGCGGTATTGGGGCAAAAGGGTAGCGCCAACAGCTCCATTCCCACTTCGGTCAACAACCGGTTGCCCTTGTGCTGATTGCAGCGTTTGCATGCCGCCACCACATTGTTCCACCGATCGCGACCACCGCGACTGATGGGGTGGACATGGTCACGGGAGAGCGAGGTGGAGGGGAAAACACGGCCACAGTAGAGGCATTGATGATGATCGCGGGCGAACAGGGCGGCATTGGTCAGTGGGGGCACCAGCCGCATTCGGGCGAGCCGGTTGCCGCCGCAGGCGATGATCGCCGGCAGGTCAATCTGGGTACGCAGGCCACTCGTGCGAGAATGCCCGCCATAGACACGCCTCACATGCCCACCCAATGTCCACTGAACCAGATCGCGGGCGTAAAGGCACACCGCATCTTTCCAGTGAAGCCACTCTATGGGCTGACCGGCGATATTGAGTCGCAGAATACGCGCTTCCATCGACACCTCCAGTGACGCGCGGCGCGCTGCACAAAAGCCGACTAATGGAGCCTGGGGCTACCAGCTTCGGGCGCTTACCGGCGAAAAATCGTACTACCGATACTGTGCAGTCCTACTATGACGCGATTGTGTCAAAAGTGCCAGTATTTTGTCGCGATCGGGGGTATGGGGACGGGAGGCATAAAAAACCCCCGCGATAGGGGGTTATCGCGGGGGCTACCAGCTTACAGGATGGGCTCGTCCTGAGCCTGGGGCACGCCTCCCTTCAGCTCCCTGCCGTGCGTCCAGTGCGTATCCGTTACAAAACATTATGCGCGGATGAGCAACCGGACTCCAGTGGACAATGGCGGAATTGCTTGTGCGAGATATCGCACAAAGCCGACTGCTGCACCTCGGGTCGCCGGGCGGATCAGAAGATTTCCTCCGGCTCCAGCTCAAACCGGTAATCCGGCGACAGATCCATATCGCGCATCAGGTTTTCCCCCTCGGACTGGAGCAGTTCTTTTTCGTCCTCCTCCAGCTCATCCTCCAGGCCCTGGCGAATGACGACCTCCACCCGGCGGTTGCGGGCGCGGTTGGCTGCGCTGTCATTCGGGGCCAGAGGCCGGGTATCGGCAAAGCCGGTGACCTCAAACCGGTCGGGATCGATATAGTCTCCGCGCATCAACTGATGGGCCACCGACACCGCGCGGGCCGCCGACAGCTCCCAATTGGAGCGAAAGCGGGCGGAGTTGATGGGAATATTGTCGGTATGTCCCTGAACCTTGATACCGCCGGGCTGGAGCATGAGCACCGCCTGAATCTCATCGAGCACATCGTAATAGTCTTCCGCCAGTTCGGCCGAGCCGGAGCGGAAGGAGCCCTGCTCGCGAATACGGATGATGATCTGCCGCCCCCGGGTCTCGATTTCAATCTGCCCGGCCGAGATCTGCGGTTGCAGGCGCTCGGCCAGGGCCATGGCATCCTGTTCGGTTTCCCGGACCAATTCCTCCAGGCGTTGCTGCAACTGCTCGCGCGCCGAGTCATCGTAGTCCGGGTCGCCCTGCTGAATATCGAACTCTTCGGCGCAGTACACCTCCAGACTCATCTGGGTGGCATCGTCCGTGCTCTGGAAAATCTCATTGATGGGCGTAGGCTCCGGCTTTCCGGGGCTGAACTCCCGGGCGATGATACTGGTCCCTTTGGGCACTTCATCGACCTTCAGTTCGGCCTGAACCCCGAAGGCCTGGGCCATGGAGCCGGCCAGACGCTTGAACTTCATTGCGTCCATTTCCGAGAAGGACAGCAGCAGTACAAAGAACACCAGCAGCAGCGCCATCAGGTCGGCAAAGGTTGCGACCCAGGCTGGCAGAGGTGGTGGACCGCCCTTCTTACGGGGTTTATCGTCATCCGTCATCGGGGGGTCTCCTAGGCGGCTCCGGGATCTTCAATATCGCGCTTGCGCTCGGGCAGGTAAGTGAGCAGCATCGATTCGATCACCCTGGGGTTCTGGCCGCTCTGGATCGCCAACAGCGCATCGATGATCAGACTCTTGGTCAGCATTTCCTCGCCCGAGCGCAGACGCAACTTGTCGGCGATCGGGTTGAACACCACGTTGGCCAACAGCGAGCCGTAGAGCGTGGTCAGCAGCGCAATGGCCATCGCCGGGCCGATGGCCTTGGGGTCATCCATATTGGAGAGCATGGCCACCAGACCGATCAGGGTGCCGATCATCCCCATGGCCGGCGCCACATCGCCCAGGGCGGAGAAAATCGACGCCCCGCTGTTATGGCGTTCATCGGCCAGATTGCGGTCTTTGGTCATCATCAGTTTGACCACCTCCGGATCGTGGCCATCGACCAGCAGCTGGATGCCCTTTTCCAGAAATTTGCTGCTGACCTCCTTGCCTTCCAGCGACAGGAGCCCGCCCTTGCGCGCCGCATCGGCCAGCTCGACAATCTCCTCAATCAGTTCGCCCGGATCATCGGAGCGGTAAAAGAAGCTCTTGGCGCCAACCTTCAATGCACTGAAAAACTGCCCGAGGCTGAATTTCGCCATCACGGCAAACAGCGTGCCCCCCACCACAATCACCAGTGAGGGCGCGTTGATGAAAATGCCGAGATCCCCCGACAGCACCATGGAGACGATGATGAGGCCCAGAGCGCCGATGATCCCGACGAGGGTTGCTAAATCCACAGGTAACTCCTCACACTAAGGACTGACGGCCAGTGGCCCGCCATGCTCAATTCACAGACAAATCAACCGATAGGACTGCATCTTAGCAGTAGTCGGTTTATAATTGCGCCCGTTGCGAATAACGATAGTCTTCCCGGGCTATCGGCCGGCGTCGGGATTTCTTCACTCTTCTCGCCCGGTTAACCTCAAGAATCAATCGACAAGGTGTCCCATGCCCACGAAGAAGAAGTCCGTGGACTTCGAACAATCCCTGACCGACCTGGAGGCGCTGGTGACCCGGATGGAGCAGGGCGAGCTCTCTCTGGAAGAGTCCCTCAAGGCCTTTGAGCAGGGCATACAGCTGACTCGAGAGTGTCAGGAACGCCTCAGCGCCGCCGAGCAGCAGGTGCAGACCCTGATGGAACAACAGGGGCAGATCAGCCTCGAGCCGTTTGATGCCCCCGAGAGCGACACCGAATGAGCCCGGCGTCACCCCCTGACACCGGGCACTGGCAGGCGCGTATCGAGCGCATCCTCAAGGATGTCCTCCCCGAGCCCGACCCACAGCAGCCCGCCCTGGCGCAGGCCATGGCTTACAGCCTGAGCAACGGCGGCAAGCGCATCCGCCCGACTCTGGTCTACGCCAGTGCGGCCGCTCTGGGGCAGGCGCCGGGGCCGGCACTGGACAGCGTGGCGGCTTCGCTGGAGTGCATTCATGCCTACAGCCTGATTCACGACGACCTGCCCGCCATGGACGACGATGATCTGCGCCGTGGGCAACCCAGCTGCCATATTGCCTTTGACGAGGCCACGGCCATTCTCGCCGGCGACGCCCTGCAGGCCCTGGCCTTCGAGCTGGTGGCCGACGCGCCGGAGCTCTCGGCCGAGCAGCGCATCGGGCTGGTACGGGCACTGGCCCGCGCCGCCGGCGCCCAGGGCATGGTGCTCGGGCAGGCCATTGACCTGGGCGCTGTGGCCCAGGAGCTCGACCTCGCCAATCTGGAGCGCATGCACCAACACAAAACCGGCGCCCTGATCCGCGCCAGTGTCAGCATGGCGGCCCTCGCCTGCTCCGCCGGACCGGAGCAGCACGCGAGCCTGGATCAATTCGCGCTCTGTACGGGACTCGCCTTTCAGGTACAGGATGACATCCTGGATGTCACCGCCGATACCGCCACGCTGGGCAAGCGCCAGGGCGCCGACAGTGCCCGGCACAAGCCCACCTACGTCTCGCTGCTCGGACTGGAAGGCGCCCGGAGCAAGGCTGAGGAGCTGCTGGCAAAAAGCCTGGCCGCCCTGGATCCCCTGGGCGCCGACGCTGATCCATTGCGCGCGCTGGCCCGGTATATAGTCCATCGCGGTCACTGAACGAGTGCGCCCCGTCACTAGGCAACCGCGCTTCAGCCCCCTACAATGGCCCCTTTCCAATAATGATACGACCCATGTTTGATGAAATCCCGACAAGCCGCCCGGAGACGCCGCTGCTGGACAGCATCGACGACCCGGCCCAGCTACGCGCCCTGAAGGAGCGACAGCTCCCCCAGCTGGCCGAGGAGCTGCGTGCCTACCTGTTGTATACCGTGGGGCAAAGTGGGGGGCACTTCGGCGCGGGACTGGGCGTAGTCGAGCTGACCATCGCCCTGCACTACATTTATCACACGCCGGAAGACCGGCTGGTGTGGGACGTGGGCCATCAGACTTATCCGCACAAAATCCTGACCGGCCGGCGCGAACAGATGCACAGCATTCGCCAGGGCGGCGGACTGGCGGGTTTCCCCAAACGCGGTGAGAGTGACTACGACACCTTCGGCGTGGGGCACTCGAGCACCTCGCTCAGCGCGGCCCAGGGCATGGCCATGGGCAGCGCCATGACCGGCAGCGAGCGCAAGACCGCCGCCATCATCGGCGACGGCGCCATGACCGCCGGTATGGCCTTTGAAGCGCTCAACCATATCGCCCACACCGATACCGACATGCTGGTGATTCTCAACGACAACAATATGTCGATCTCTCCCAACGTCGGCGGGCTGGCGACCTACCTGTCCAAGGTCTGGGGCAGCAAGTTCTACAACTCCCTGCGCGAGGGCAGCAAGCAGATTCTCACCAAGATCCCCTCCGCCTGGGAGTTCGCCCGCCGGACCGAGGAGCACTTCAAGGGTTTCATGTCGCCCGGGACGCTGTTCGAGGAGATGGGCTTCAACTATGTGGGCCCGATCGATGGCCATGATCTGACCAGCCTGGTGGACTACCTGGGCAATCTGCGCGAGGTCAAAGGCCCCAAACTGCTGCACATCATCACCCGCAAAGGCAAAGGCTTTGGCCCCGCCGAAGACGATCCGGTGGGCTATCACGCGCTGAACAAACTCGAGCCCGGTGCCAAGGTCAAGAAAAAGGCCTCCGGACCCAAATATCAGAAAGTATTTGGCGACTGGCTCTGCGACATGGCCGAGCGGGACCCGCGGCTCATCGGCATTACACCGGCCATGTGTGAAGGCTCGGGCATGGTGGACTTTGCCCGGCGCTTTCCCGAGCGTTTTTTCGATGTGGCCATCGCCGAACAGCACGCGGTCACTCTGGCGGCAGGCTTCGCCTGCGAGGGTCAGAAGCCGGTGGTGGCGATCTATTCCACCTTCCTGCAGCGCGCCTACGATCAGTTGATTCACGATGTGGCCATCCAGAATCTGGATGTGACCTTTGCCATTGACCGGGCGGGCATGGTGGGCGAGGACGGCCCGACCCACGCCGGCAGCTTTGATCTGACTTACCTGCGCTGCCTGCCCAACCTGGTGGTGGCCGCGCCCAGCGACGAGAACGAATGCCGGCAGCTGCTCTACACCGCCTGGCAGCACCAGGGCCCCGCCGCCGTACGCTACCCCCGCGGTACCGGACCGGGCGCGGACATACAGACGACCATGGAGGTCCTCCCCATTGGCCGGGGCCGCGAAGTGCGTGAAGGAAAGGAAGTGGTCATTCTCAACTTTGGGGCGTCATTGGCCACAGCCCTGACCGTCGCCGAGCGACTGGATGCGAGCGTGTGCGACATGCGCTTCGTCAAACCCCTGGATACTGAATTGATCGAGCGCATGGCCGGGCTCCATTCACTGCTGGTCACCCTGGAAGAAAATGCCATTGCCGGCGGTGCCGGTAGTGCGGTGGGTGAGCACCTGGCCAGCCAGGGCATTCAAATTCCCTGGCTGCCACTGGGCTTTCGCGACGAGTTTGTCGAACACGACAGCCAGAAAAACCAGTTGGCCAGCCACGGGCTGGACGCCGACGGCATAGAAACCGCCATTCGCCAGCGCCAGGGTTCGTCGTGATGTTTTTGGAATGTTGGAGCCCGGGGACGCGCTGACTCCGCGCTGGCTCAGAGTCTCGACACTCCGCCGCTCAAACCTGATGACACGAGAACAAAAAAGGGGCCTTTACAGGCCCCTTTTTCGTCAAGCTCACTGAGCGAAGCGATGATCAGGCACCGCCGGTACCGGCTTCACCTCGTTCCAGCTTGACGGCGCGATAACCGCCGCGCTTGCGGTCATAGATGAACATGCCTGCAAAGAAGGCCGCCACGATCAGAGCGATCGGTGCCACCCAGCGGAAAGCCATACGACCGCCGTAGTTGTCGGCCGGCCGCAGAACCGCGCCCGCTTCTTCCCGCAGCTCGGCCGCCTCGGGAATGTTCGAATCAAGCACCGCCCGCAGGGCATTACCGGTGAGGGGACCATCGAGTTCGCCCTCTTCACGATAATGATTCAGAGCGATCTCGTTGCGCTCGATCACGGTCTCCACGTCAGCGGGCAGATAGCCCAGCTCGGCCAGTTCATCCACATCCCCGGAAGCCTGCTCGGCCTGGGACAGATACCTTGGGAACTGTTCGTCGACCCGCTCAAGTATGGCAACCGTGCGTTGCTCATCAAGGGCATCGGGCATATAGCTGTCGGCCACTACACCCATTTGGCCTTGCATGGTACCGGAGACGCCCATACCAGCACCGATCATCAGCACGATGCCCACGGAACCGGCCTTGGGGAAACGCTCGCTCATCAGGCCTACCATGGTGGGGAAAAAGAAGGCCACACCAAAGGCAAAGACGGTGGCGGCGAACAGCAGTTTGACCATGCCGGACTCAAACACCGAAAACAGAATCAGGCCGACGCCGGTCAAAACCGCCGCACAGAACAGCAGACCAGTGGGGGCCAGTCGCTCGACGAAAGGTGCGGCAAACAACCGCAATACCGCCATCAACCCGGTCAACCAGGCGAAGACCAACATGCCGTGCATGCCCGCATTTTCCAGCACATCCGGAATCCAGCGCATGGGCCCCAGCTCCAGCGACAGAGTGACCATCTTGATCACAATCAACAGCAGTACGATCGGGTGGGTGAGAGTGTAGAGCAGAACCTCTTTCACCGGCACGCCCGCCTCGGCCGTTTCTGTTTTCGGGAACTTCATGGGCAACAGCATCACGCCATAGATGATGATGGGGATGTACATGACCGCGATGTGAATGGTCCAGTGGCCCAGGTTGACGAAGCCGATATCACCAATCTGCGACATGGCAAAACCGAGCAATGCGCCGACCACCATGCCACCGGGAAAAAAGGCATGAAAGTGGTTGAGCTTGACCGTCTTGCGCTCGGGATAGAGCGCGGCGGTCATGGGGTTACCGGCCGCCTCAATCAGGCCATTACCGACACCCATGACAATGGCGCCCAGAAACAGGACCCAGTAGCCGCTGGGCGAGCCGGCGACGAAGTAGGCGGACAACACCACGCTCACGCCAATCAAATGGCTGAAAAAGGCGCCGGTTGCGGCCGCCTTCAGGCCAACTTTCTCCAGAAAGGGAGCCACGAAAATCAGTGACAGGGCCATGCCCCACAGTACGGCACCCCCGATCATGCCAATACTGGCGTTGGTCAAAATGAACTCGGTTTTGAGCTGGCCGAGAATACCGCCCAGCAGGGCGAAAGAAAACGCAGTGGGAAACAGGGCGATGCAGGCCCCCACAAATAACCGCTTGCGATTGATGCCGTTGGCATCGACAGTGGCTGTACTCATAAACACATCCTCATTATTGTTATCAACGCTCCCGCAAGCGGCTGCCAGCGGGGCGTGACCGTTTCGGGCGAACTCGCCCGTCTGTGGTTACTGCTATCAAGAAGACAAAGGTGTCCAGCGTCCATCCGCTTCAGACGAGTCGATGACCGCCTGGATAAAGCGCATGCCCTGAACCCCGGCTTCAATGCCCGGAATCCAGGGAGCCATTGGATGACTCTCGCCCTTGCGTTTGGCGACCAGCACATCGGCGACGTCAGTGTACAGCGTCGCGAAGGCTTCGAGGTAGCCCTCGGGGTGCCCGAACGGTGTGCGGATACCGCGCACCGCCACGTCGCTGTCGATGTTGTCGTCGCGCCGGGTGATACGTTGATGGCGACCGGCCAGGGGCGTGAGCCACATTTCGTTGGGTTTTTCCTGGGCCCACTCGAGCCCGGCCTTGTCGCCGTAGATGCGCACCCGCAGCCCGTTTTCACAACCCGGGGCGACCTGACTGGTCCACAGCATCCCCTTGGCGCCACTCTTGAAGCGCATCATGGCGTGAACATTGTCGTCCACTTCACGACCGGGTACAAAGGCCGTCAGATCGGCGCTGATTGCATCCAGCTCCTGGTGGGAGATGAAGGTCGCCAGTTGAAAGGCGTGAGTACCGATATCGCCCAGACAGCCGGCCTTGCCGGAGCGCTTGGGATCGGTGCGCCAGGCCGCCTGCTTATTGTCGGCATCGGGCGCCTCGGTCAGCCACTCCTGGGGATACTCCACCTGAACCAGACGGATATTACCCAGCTCGCCGCGCTCCACCAGCTCGCGCGCGTAGCGCACCAGCGGATAGGCGCTGTAGTTGTGGGTCAGGGCGAAGAAGGCATCACTCTTGGCGGCAATCTGCTGAAGCTCCAGCGCCTCTTCCAGCGTGCGGGTCACAGGCTTGTCGCAGATGACGTTGATTCCGGCTTCCAGGGCCGCCTTGGCGACCGGAAAGTGCATGTGGTTGGGCGTGACGATCGCCACCGCCTCTATGCCATCGTCGCGTTTGGCCTCAGCTTCGAACATCTCCTCGTAGGAGCCGTAAGAGCGATCCGGGGCAATGTGCAGATCATCGGCCGACTCTTTGGCGACGTCCGGCTTGGAGGACAGGGCCCCGGCCACCAGTTCGTAGCGGTCGTCGATGCGCGCCGCGATACGGTGGACACCGCCAATGAAGGCGCCGCGACCGCCGCCGACCATGCCTAAACGAATACGTGCGTCGGCCATCATTTACCTCCCAAGCCCAGAATGCGGCGGTTGCTCTGCTCATCGGCGTCACCGCCGGCGAAATCATCAAACGCCTTTTCGGTGACACGGATGATATGGTCATTGACGAACTTCACGCCTTCTTCCGCCCCCGCTTCGGGATGTTTCAGGGCGCATTCCCACTCGATCACGGCCCAGCCGTCAAAGTCGTTGGCGGTCAGGATGGAGAAGATACGTTTGAAGTCGGTCTGGCCATCGCCCAGCGAGCGGAAGCGACCGGCGCGCTCGACCCAGCCCTCGTAGCCGCCGTAAACGCCCTGGCGGGCGCTGGGGTTAAACTCGGCATCCTTGACGTGGAACATCTTGATGCGATCGATATAGCGCTCGAGGAAGCCGATGTAGTCGAGGTGTTGCAGGACCAGGTGGCTGGGGTCGTACAGAATATTGGCGCGGGGGTGGTAGTCCACCGCCTCCAGGAAGCGCTCAAAGGTGGCGCCATCGTGCAGGTCTTCACCCGGGTGGATTTCGTAACACAGATCCACGCCCGCCTCGTCAAAGGCGTCCAGAATCGGGCGCCAGCGTTTGGCGAGCTCGGCAAAGCCGGTTTCCACCAGGCCGGCCGGACGCTGGGGCCAGGGGTACATGAACGGCCACAGGAGTGCGCCGGAGAAGGTGCCGTGGGTCTTGAAACCCATGTTCTTGCTGGCCTTGGCCGCCAGCATCAGCTGGTTGACCGCCCACTTCTGGCGCTCGTCCGGCTTGCCGTGCAGCTCGGGGGGCGCAAAGCCGTCAAACATTTCATCGTACACCGGGTGTACGGCCACCAGCTGGCCCTGCAGGTGCGTTGACAGGTCGGTCACTTCCACCCCGTACTTGGCCAGAGTGTCTTTCACCTCCTGGCAGTAATCCAGGCTCTCGGCAGCTTTTTCCAGGTCAAAGAGGCGCTTGTCCCAGGAGGGGATCTGAACGCCCTTGAAACCGAGGCTGCCGGCCCATTGGCCGACGTTTTCGAGGGTATTGAACGGCGCTTCGTCGCCGGCGAACTGGGCCAGGAATAGTGCGGGCCCTTTCATCGTCTTCATTATTGGCTCCCCCATATGTTTGGTGGGTTATCAACCGGATGCCGGAAAACCACTCCTGATGGAGCGAGACCGAGCCAGCATCCACAAATCTTGCCGTGTTTATTTTTGCGGCGCATAAGTGCAACCGACAGCGCTGTCAGTAATCGCAGCTGGCCGATTATGGCATCACCGGCGGCATATCTCTACCGTGCGAGGAGTGTCAGCGCCGTAAAGATACGATAATAAACGGATTAATGTCGATTCGACCACTATCAGCCCAAATTTTCAATAGGGAAAAGTTTTTTATATAGCAAACAGGTCGACACCGAAATGTACTGCGGAGGGTCATGCATGGGGGGATAGGCAGGCGAGTCCACTGGCACCGCACTGGGTGCCAGTGGACTCGCGCAGAGACGACACTGAACGGTTGGAGGTACCCTTAAATCTTCATGTCGCCAAAGAAGTTCTTCATGCCATCGAACCAGCTGCTCTGGCGCGGCGAGTTCTTGCTGCCCTTCATTGTGGACTGAAACTCACGCAGCAGATCTTTCTGCTTGTTGCTCAGGTTCACCGGTGTTTCCACCACGACCCGGCACATCAGATCGCCGCGGGGGCCGCCGCGTACGGGCGTCACGCCCTTGCCACGCAGCCGGAACAGTTTGCCGGTCTGGGTCTCGGCGGGGACCTTCAGCTTGACCCGGCCATCCAGGGTGGGCACTTCCAGCTCGCCGCCCAGCACCGCATCGACAAAATCTACCGGGACCTCGCAGTACAGATCGCTGCCGTCGCGCTGGAAGATCTCGTGGGGCTTGACGTGCACTTCGACGTACAGATCCCCAGCGGGGCCACCCTCGGCGCCGGCTTCGCCCTCGCCTGACAGGCGAATGCGATCGCCGGTATCCACGCCCGCAGGCACCTTGACCGACAGGGTCTTGGTCTCTTCCACCCGGCCCTGACCGTGGCAGCTGCCACAGGGGTCAGTGATGATGGAGCCTTTGCCGCGACAGGTCGGGCACGGCTGCTGGACCGAGAAAAAGCCCTGCTGCATGCGTACCTGCCCCATGCCACCACAGGTGGTACAGGTTTTGGGAGATGTGCCTTTTTTGGCACCGCTGCCATCACAGGTGTCACAGGCGACCAGCGTGGGTATTTTGATGGTGGTACTGGTACCGCGAACGGCATCCTCCAGGCTCAACTCAAGGTTATAGCGCAGGTCCGAGCCACGACTGGGACCGCCGCGACCACGCCCTCCACCACCAAAAATATCGCCGAAGACATCGCCGAAGATATCGCTGAAGCTGCCAAAGCCAGCGCCGCCGGCTCCGGCACCGCCCATGCCCCCACTCTGGTCCACGCCCGCGTGCCCAAACTGGTCATAGGCGGCACGCTTTTGCGGGTCGGACAGGACTTCGTAGGCTTCGCTGGCATCCTTGAACTTCTCTTCGGACGCTTTGTCATCGGGATTGCGGTCAGGGTGGTGTTTCATGGCCACTCGCCGGTAGGCCTTTTTCAGGTCCTTTTCAGAGACGTCTTTGGACACACCCAGGACTTCATAATAGTCGCGTTTTGCCATGCTTCAGTCGCTTATTTGTCAATGTCTACAACGCAACAAATGCGGGCAAGCCCGCATTTGTTGCAACCGTTCCTTTCAGGTCAAACCAGAGGCTACGGTGTTACTTTTTTTCGTCATCCTTCACTTCTTCAAACTCGGCATCCACCGCGCTATCGTCTTCTTTGGGCTGCTCTTCCTGGGCTCCGCCCTCGGCGCCAGCGCCCTGCTGCTCGGCATACAGTTTCTGTGCCAGCGAGCTGGAGGCTTCGGTCAGCTTGTTGGTCGCGGCTTCAATGGCGTCTTTGTCTTCGCCCTTGACCACTTCCTCAGCTTCCTTGATCGCCTCTTCGATCGCGGACTTCTCTTCGTCGGTGGCTTTATCGCCGGCCTCTTTCACGGTTTTCTGGGTGGCGTGGATCAGGCCTTCGAGCGAGTTGCGCGCCGTAACCACTTCCTCGAACTTGCGGTCGGCTTCGGCGTTGGCCTCGGCATCTTTGACCATCTGCTCGATTTCGTCATCCGACAGACCGGAAGAGGCCTTGATCACGATGGACTGCTCTTTACCGGTAGCCTTGTCTTTGGCGCCCACGTGCAGAATGCCGTTGGCATCCAGGTCGAAGGTCACTTCAATCTGGGGCACGCCGCGGGTAGCGGGCGGAATATCCGCCAGATCAAACCGGCCCAGCGATTTGTTCTGGGCGGCCTGCTTGCGCTCGCCCTGAACCACGTGAATGGTCACGGCGGTCTGGTTGTCCTCGGCGGTCGAGAAGGTCTGCGACTTCTTGGTCGGAATCGTCGTGTTCTTCTCGATCAGAGGCGTAGCGACGCCGCCCATAGTTTCGATGCCCAGAGTGAGCGGAGTCACGTCCAGCAGCAGCACGTCTTTCACATCGCCGGCCAGAACCGCGCCCTGAATGGCAGCACCGACGGCCACGGCTTCGTCCGGGTTCACGTCTTTGCGCGGATCCTTGCCGAAGAAGTCGGCAACGGCCTTCTGTACCATCGGCATGCGGGTCTGACCGCCCACCAGGATCACATCGGAGATATCGTTGACCGAGACGCCCGCGTCTTTAATGGCCATTTTCACCGGCTCGATGGAGCGCTCGACCAGCTCTTCCACCAGCGACTCGAGCTTGGCGCGAGTCAGCTTGACCACCAGGTGCTTGGGACCGGTGTTGTCGGCGGTGATGTAGGGCAGATTCACTTCGGTCTGCTGGCTGGAAGACAGCTCGATCTTGGCTTTCTCGGCCGCTTCTTTCAGACGCTGCAGTGCCAGCGGATCATTGTGCAGGTCAATGCCCTGCTCTTTCTTGAACTCGGCCGCCAGGTAGTCGATCAGGCGCAGGTCGAAGTCCTCACCACCGAGGAAGGTGTCGCCGTTGGTGGAGAGCACTTCAAACTGATGCTCGCCGTCCACATCGGCAATCTCGATGATGGAAATATCAAAGGTACCGCCGCCCAGGTCGTAAACCGCAATGGTGCGGTCGCCTTTCTTCTGGTCCATACCATAGGCCAGTGCCGCCGCGGTGGGCTCGTTGATGATGCGCTTGACTTCCATTCCGGCAATTTTGCCGGCGTCTTTGGTCGCCTGACGCTGGGAGTCATTGAAGTAGGCCGGTACGGTAATCACCGCTTCGGTCACTTCTTCGCCCAGGTATTCCTCGGCGGTCTTTTTCATCTTCTTCAGCACTTCGGCTGAGATCTGGGGCGGTGCTTTCTTGTCGCCTTTCACTTCGACCCAGGCATCACCATTGTCGGCCGATACAATCTTGTACGGCACCATGGAGATGTCTTTCTGGACCACCTCGTCTTTGAATTTGCGACCGATCAGACGCTTCACCGCGTACAGGGTGTTGTGCGGATTGGTGACCGCCTGGCGCTTGGCGCTCTGGCCTACCAGAATTTCACCGTCGTTGGTAAAGGCCACAATCGACGGAGTGGTGCGATCGCCTTCGGCGTTTTCGATGACTTTGGGCTTGCCGCCCTCCATGACTGCTACGCAAGAGTTGGTTGTACCCAGGTCAATGCCTATTGTCTTACCCATGAAAAATCTCCTAAGTTGTGCGTTCTGCTCCGGGCAACGCTGTGCACCCGTCAGATTTCGTGTGTTTGGCGCCGCCGCTGCCGGCCGCGCCTCGAATCAGTTAACTCTGTATATTGGCCCGCTTGCCGCGTTTTCAAGGGGCAGCGGGCAGAAATGCCTACTCGGGCTTGGACACCACCACCATGGCCGGACGAACCAGCCGGCCGTGCAGGGTGTAGCCTTTCTGGAACACGTCAATAACAGTGTTCGGTTCCACATCCGGATTCGCCACCATGGTCATCGCCTGGTGCAGCTCCGGATCAAAGGGCTCGCCCTCGGGGTTGATTGCCTCAATCTTGTGTTTGGCCAGCACATCAATGAAGGACTTGTGCGTCAGCTCAATGCCCTCGATGATCGCCTTGAAGCTCGGGTCGTCCAGATTCAGTGAATCCAGCGCGCGCTCCAGATTGTCCACCACCGGCAGCAGGTCCACCACCAGCTTTTCCTGGCCAAACTTGTGGGCCTTCTCGATATCCTGATCCGCCCGGCGACGGGCGTTCTGAGCTTCGGCCTGGGAACGCAGCACCTGCTCTTTGGCCGCCTCCATCGCCGCGTTCAGACTGTCCAACCGGGCACGCAGCGATTCGACCGTATCCTCACCGTCGCGGGGCTGCTCGCCCTCCTGGGCGTTCCCGTTCGCGGTTTCAGCCTCGACCTGTTCGGCGGTCTGGGCTTCAGCCTGTTGCTCCGCCTGTTCGGTTTGCTCCTGAGAGTCGCGTTTATCTTCGTTAGCCACACTGATCTCCGTTGTCGTTTACCTTGGCAGCGAACCGCTGCAGAATACGTTAGTGCCTCCTATATGGGGCTCGCCAACGGGGATTCAAGGGCGACCCGGCGCCCGGGTCAAAAATTCCGCGTGGCGGGGTAGCCGAAACCCCGATTTTACTGTATAAAAACACAGATCTAATCACTCTCTCGCTTTGTGAGGGCCACTATGCTCACGCACCTCAGTATCAGTAACTTCACTCTGGTGGACCACCTGGACCTGGACCTCAGGCCCGGCATGACCGCCATTACCGGCGAAACCGGCGCGGGTAAATCCATTGTTCTGGATGCGCTCGGGCAGACCCTGGGAGACCGGGCGGACGGTCAGCGGGTGCGGGCCGGCGCCAAGCGCGCCGATATACACGCCAGCTTCGATATCCAGCGGATCGCCGCGGCCCGGCAGTGGCTGGAACAGCAGGAGCTGTTGCAGGAGGAAGAGCCCGAGGAGTGCCTGCTGCGCCGGGTGATCACCGCCGAGGGGCGCTCCAAAGCCTTCATCAATGGTCGACCGGTCACCCTGCAGCAACTGCGCGCCCTGGGCGAAATGCTGATCGATATCCACAGTCAGCATGAGCACCAGTCACTGCTGCGGCGCGACACCCACCGACGCCTGCTCGATGAGTTCGCCGGCCAGATCGAGCTGGCCGCCAAGGTGCGCCAGCACTTCCGGCACTGGCAGCAATGCCACGAGGAGTTTGTCCGGCACCGGGACAATGCCGAGGAAATCACCGCCCGCTATCAGCTGCTGAGCTATCAGGTGCAGGAGCTGGAACAGCTGAATCTGGGCGAGGGGGAGCTGGATGAGCTGGAATCCGAGCAGCGCCGCCTGGCCAACGCCGAGGAGATCCTGCGCTCCAGCCACGAGCTGGCCGCCCTGTGCGGTGACGATGACCAGGGACTGAGCGTGATGCTCCACCGGGCCCTGCACCTGCTGCGCGACCTGCCGGAGAAAACCGGCGCCCTGGAGGAGGCCGAGCAGCTGCTCACCAGTGCCCAGATCCAGGTGGAGGAAGCCCAGCGGGAGGTAGACCACCACATTGACGGCTTCAATCTGGACCCGGAACGCCTGCGGGAAGTGGAGGAGCGCCTGAGCGCCGTCTATGAGGTGGCGCGCAAACATCGCATCGGCCCCGAGCAGCTGCCGGAACTGTTCCGCACGCTGAGCGAGGAGCTGGCGCAACTCCAGGGCGGCGACGAGCGGCTGGAAGCGCTGGAACAGCAGGCGCAGGCCGCCGAAGCCGACTACCGGAAAGAGGCCGAGGCGCTGTCGAAGGCGCGCAAGAGCGCTGGCACCAAGCTGGCCAAAGCTGTCAACCGGCAACTACACGAGCTGTCCATGCCCAACGCCAACCTGGAAGTCAGCCTGGCCAGCCTGAAAGACCGCCCCGGCCCCCACGGGCAGGAGGAAGTGGAGTTCATCATCAGCACCAACCCGGGCCAGCCGGCACGCGCCCTGAGTAAAGTCGCCTCGGGGGGTGAACTCTCCCGCGTAAGCCTGGCCATCCAGGTGGTCACCGCCCGTACCTCAGCCATCCCGACGCTGGTGTTCGATGAAGTGGATGTGGGCATCGGTGGCGCCACCGGCGATGTGGTCGGGCGGCTGCTGCGCCAACTGGGTAGCGGCGGTCAGGTCATCTGTGTCACCCACCTGGCACAGGTGGCCAGCAAGGGACATCAGCACCTGCAGGTGACCAAAACGGCCAAAAAGCAGAGCGCCGAATCCACGCTGGTGGCATTGAGCGGAGAGGAAAAAGTCGAGGAAATTGCCCGGATGCTGGGCGGAATGAGCGTGACCGAGCAGTCACTGGCGCACGCGCGGGAAATGGTGACCGCCGCCACCGACTAGCCCGGGAGCCGAGCCCTGCCCCGGGCCAGTGGCGAGGTCACTGCCTGAAATCAGTTTTTCTTGGGCTTAACGTAGAGCACCAGGCTGTGGTCCAGCAGCTCATACCCATGCTGCTCGGCGATCTGCTTCTGGAGCTTCTCAATCTCTTCATTGTGGAACTCGATGACCTCACCCGAGTCCATACACACCATATGATCGTGGTGTTCGCCACGAGCGACCTCAAACACCGAGTGACCACCATCAAAATTGTGGCGCTCCACCAGACCGGCACTTTCAAATTGCGTCAGAACACGGTACACGGTCGCCAGACCGACATCGTCCCCGGCCTCCATCAGCGCTTTGTACACATCCTCAGCGCTCATATGGTGCTGCTCGGACGATTCGAGCATCTGCAAGATTTTCACGCGCGGCAGCGTCACCTTCAGCCCTGCCTTGCGCAATTCCTGGTTTTCTTCGGCCATTTATCCCCCAAACCCTTCTCAGTGTTCGCGTCAATCGGGTATTATCCCCGTTCATTTTGCCAAGTGGAAGCCCTAGTATGAAAATAGCCAGCAAACTCTCACTGGTCGCCATCGTTTTCGCCAGCCTGATGGGTTGCTCCTATTTCCAGTTCCCCGGCGTGCATAAAATCTATGTTCAGCAGGGGCACATTATCACCCAGGAGATGATCGACCAACTCGAGCCGGGCATGACCAAGCGTCAGGTGCGCTATGTTCTGGGGACTCCGCTGCTTGAGGATGGGTTCAAGCAGGACCGCTGGGACTACTACTATGGCCTGCGTCGCGGCGATAACTCCCTGCGCAAGCGCCACCTGACGGTCTACTTCGACGGCGATGCCATGACCCGCTACGAGGGCAGTGCGGTACGCTCGGATGATGATGGCGAGTCAGACGGTGAGGACGCGCCCCTGGTGCCCTCGAATATCGAAGGGATCGACCCGCTGCCCGATTCGGGAGCCGAGCCGGACTCCTCGTCCGACCCCGCCCCCAACCGGAATCCGTCGCCCGGCGCGGGCACCCCGGGCGCCGATGTGCCCGGCTCAGGGCCCAACGACCCGATTTAACCCTCAAGAGCTACCCGCCCCGGACAGTTTCCTCCGGGACGATGGTCACTCAGCCTTGCCCGCCGCCTCGCTGTCTTTCTTTTTCTGGGCGCGCTTGCGCCTCACCTCTTTCGGATCGGCCGTCAGTGGGCGGTAGATTTCCACCCGATCGCCCGGCTGCAACTCGTGCTCCTTCGGTGGTTTGAGCCCCTTGGTGCCCAGCGCCTGACCAAAAATCCCCATCTTCGCATTGTCCAGATCGATTTCCGGGAAAACTTTGACAATACCGGAGCGCTCGGCGGCCTGATAAGCCGTCGTACCCGGCTCCACCAATAGTTCGATGATTCTTTGCTTGTCCGGAAGCGCAAACGCCACTTCCACGGTAATCAGATCGCCATCCGCCATACCTTACCTCGGTTCCTGTACCTGCTCACACTGTCAATTGACAGCGTCGATTGTTCTAAACCCCGTACATCTGGCGCGCACGCGCACAGAGCGCGTCCACCTGGTGACTGGCCGCCGACTCAAAAAACTTGCCCACGGCCATGCCCAGGAGCCGGTTGCGCATCTCGAACTCAAGCTCCAGGCTCACCCGGCAGGCGTTGTCGTTGATCGGCTCGAACGACCAGCAGCCCTCCAGGTGGGAAAAGGGCCCATCCACCAGACTCATGGTCATCCGGTGCGGAGGCTCCAGCCTGTTGTAGGTCACGAAGCTCTGGCTGACCCCCGCCTTCTGCAGCTCCAGGCGCGCCTCGAGCCAGTCATCGCCCCGCCGGAGCACCTGAGCGCCGACACAGTCGCTCATGTACTCCGGATAGGCCTCAATATCATTGACCAGATCAAACATTTGCCGGTCCGAATAATCGACCAGCGCCGAGCGTTCCACACGATGAGTCAAAAACGATTCTCCAAAGACATCAAGAAGCAAATTGGGCCCAGACACCGGCCAGCAGAATCGCCAGCAGAGCGACCGGACAAACGATTCGAAGCAGCCAGAGCCAGCTGCCGAACAGCACTCCGCCCTCGACTTTCAGCTCGTGCTGCAGTAGGTCGCGACGCGCGACCCAGCCCACAAACAGCGCCATGAGCAGGCCACCGAGGGGCAACATGACCCGCTGGGTAAAGAAGTCCAGAAAGTCGAAAATGTTCATGCCCAGCAACCAGGAAACGTCCGCCCAGGCATTGAACGACAGGACTGACCCCAGACCCAGCAACCAGGCGCTGCCGGCGATCAATCCATTGGCGGTCAGGCGTTTGATCCCGAACCGCTCAGTCACATAGGCCACGCAGGGCTCCAGCAACGAAATGGTCGAGCTCCAGGCCGCCAGGGTCACCAACACAAAAAATGCGACCCCGAACAACGCACCGGCGGGCATATTACCAAAGGCCACCGGCAGGCTGACAAACATCAGCCCCGGCCCCTCGCCCGCCGTGATGCCGGGCGTGGCAAACACGATGGGAAACATGGCCAGCCCTGCCACCAGCGCCACCAGCGTATCCAGCACCGCCACTGTCAGCACCATCTTGCCGATGGACGCCTTGCCCGGCATGTAAGAGCCGTACGCCATGATGGCGCCCATGGCCAGACTCAGGGTAAAAAACGCATGCCCCATGGCCACCGAGGCGGCCTTCCAGGACAGGTCGGCCGGATTGAAGCTGAACATGAACGCCAGCCCCCGGACAAACTCCCCCGCCACCGCAGCATAGGCCAATAGGAGCAGCAGCAACACAAACAACAGCGGCATCAGCAGGCGCACAGCGGTTTCCAGGCCTTTGGTCACCCCGAATGCCACCACCACCACGGTCAGGCCGATAAACAGGGTCTGCCAGAACATCAACCGCCAGGGGTCCGCCAGCAGTGCGTCAAAGGCGGCGCCGGCCGAGGCCCCGTCCCAGCCGCCGAAACCACCCCGGGCGGCGGTGCTGACGTAATCCAGCGCCCAGCCGGCCACCACACTGTAAAACGACAGGATCAGAAAGGCGGCCAGCACCCCACTCCAGCCGATGGCACTCCAGAAGCGGGAGGCGCCGCTCTGGCGGACCATTTTGCCCACGGCGTGAATGGGGTTGGCCCGCCCGTGACGCCCCAGCAATACCTCGGCAATCATGACCGGCACCCCGATCAGGGCGATGAACACCAGGTACATGAGCACGAAGGCGCCGCCGCCATTTTCGCCGGCGATGTAGGGAAACTTCCAGATATTGCCCAGCCCGACGGCCGAACCGGTCGCCGCGAGCACAAAGGTGCCTCTGTGGCCCCAGATGGCGTGTTGTTTTATGCGTTCCACCTTTTCACTCCACGAGGTTTTTTTGGCACAAAGGCGGCATTGTAACGGCAAATGCGGCCAAAGTGCAGGGTAGTACCCTCCGAGTGGGCCGCACGGTTGCAGACAGAGCGGCGCTTGAGCCGATATAATGCCGACCGCACATTCACGCATTCACGTTCTGGAACGGAAAGGCATTCATGGGTAAGAAGAAGGGCACCAAGCCCAGCGGCAACACTATTGCCCTGAACAAGAAAGCAAAATTTGATTTTGCTCTTCAGGATCATATGGAGGCCGGCCTGGTATTGCTGGGCTGGGAGGTCAAGAGTCTGCGCGAGGGCAAGGTGCAGCTGACGGATACTTATGTGATCTTCAAAAACGGCGAGGCTTTTCTGTTGGGCTCGCACATTACGCCTTTGCCGACCGCTTCGACGCATTTTGTGACGGACCCGACGCGCACGCGCAAGCTGCTACTGAAGCGCAAGGAGATTGCCAAGCTACAGGCGGCCGCGGAGCAGAAGGGCTACACGGTGGTGGCAACCGGACTCTATTGGAAGAAGCATATGGTCAAGTGCAAGATCGCACTGGGCAAGGGTAAGCAGTTACACGATAAGCGCGAAACCGAGAAAGCTCGGGATTGGAATCGCCAGAAGCAGCGGATTTTGCAGGATCAGAACAAGTAGGACTCTTTTTGCTGGAGCCCTGTAGATAGCCCGAGCTCGCTATCAGGTTGGTTGGTGCGTGATTTCTTGTTGCAGCGAGGTAGAGCGTCCGGCCTCGCCACTGGGTAACCTTTTCTCAAAACGCGATAAATCCATCCCTGGAGCTCCTGCTCTTCATCCCTGAAGAGAAGGTTTGAGAAAAGGTTCCCCAGCACCGAGTCCTCCGAGGCAATCGAGAACTGAAGTGCTACGTAGCAAAAACCGTAAATCTACCTCGGAGGGCTTGATGTCAGGTAGGCTTTTTCGGAACCTTCTCTTCAGGGATGAAGAGCAGGAGCTACATGGATGTATTCACCGCGTTTCCGAAAAAGCCTACCTGATAGCGAGGCCGGACCAAGCTACGAAGCCGGACCATCTACAAAGCTACAATGGTCCAGCAACTTAGTAAGTTAAGCGGAGAAAGGATGCCGCAGAACGATGGTTTCGATGCGGTCCGGGCCGGTTGAGATGATATCCACCGGCGTATCCAGCAACTCTTCAAGGCGACGGATATAGGCGCGGGCATTCTCCGGCAGCTCATCCAGAGACTTGGCTCCGAACGTCGACTCCTGCCAGCCCGGCAGCTCTTCGTACACCGGCTGAACCGACTCCCAGCCCTCCGCATCGCACGGAATGCCCATCGGATTACCGTCGGCATCGTTATAGCCCACGCAGATTTTCACCGTCTCCAGACCATCCAGAACATCCAGCTTGGTCAGGCAGATTCCGGTCACACTGTTGATGCGGTTCACATGGCGCATCGCCACACTGTCGAACCAGCCGCAGCGACGCTTGCGACCCGTAGTCGCACCAAACTCATTGCCCTTCACACCCAGATGCTCGCCCACAGCGCAATCGAGCTCCGTGGGGAACGGACCGGAGCCCACGCGCGTGGTGTACGCCTTGGTAATACCCAGCACATAGTCCAGATACATGGGGCCGAAACCGGAGCCGGTTGCCGCCCCACCAGCGGTGGTGTTCGATGAAGTGACAAACGGATAGGTGCCGTGATCGATATCCAGCAGCGAGCCCTGGGCGCCCTCGAACAGAATGCCCTCGCCCCGCTCCCGGGCCTCGTGCAGCGCGGTAGTGACATCGCCGATCATCGGCTTGAGCTCTTCGGCCCAGGCAACACAGGTGTCGAGCACCTGTTGATAATCCACCGGCTCAAAACCGTAGTACTCGGTGAGCATGAAGTTATGGTACTCCATCACCTCTTTGAGCTTGCGGGCAAAGCGGTCCATGTGCAGCAGATCGCCCAGGCGCAGACCGCGACGGGCCACCTTGTCTTCATAGGCCGGGCCAATGCCGCGCCCGGTGGTGCCGATTTTGGCATTGCCGCGGGCGGCTTCGCGCGCCTGGTCCAGCGAAATATGGTAGGGCAGAATCAACGGACAGGAGGGCGAGAGGCGCAGGCGCTTGCGCACTGGCACATCTTTGGCTTCCAGCTCGGCGATCTCTTTGAACAGCGCCTCGGGCGAAAGCACCACCCCGTTGCCGATCAGGCAGGTGACACCCTCGCGTAACACACCCGAGGGAATCAGATGCAGGACAGTCTTTTCACCATCAATCACCAGTGTGTGGCCCGCATTGTGGCCGCCCTGAAAGCGGGCCACCAGGGACACCTGGTCAGTCAGCAGATCGACGATCTTGCCCTTGCCCTCGTCACCCCACTGGGTGCCCAATATCACGACGTTCTTGCCCATGTTCTTGTAACTCATGTCGGTAAGCATTGAATGTGTCCACCCGGCACTCAGGCCAGGGGAATAACCTGATAGCGGTCGGCCTCGCGCACCAGCTGCCGGTCGCAACCGGCTTCGCTTGGAGGCGTCCCGGAAGCCCCGCAGATGACCCGGTGGCCCTCGGCCCGCAGCGCCTGGATTGCTTGCCATTGTTCCGGTTCGCCGGATTCGGTCACCCAGATTCCGGGCTGGGAAGGCGGCGACAGCAGTCCCAGTTTGCTCAGCGCGGTGATATCCACCGCAAAGCCGGTGGCCGGACGGGAGCGACCGAAGACTTCGCCAATACGATCGTAGCGCCCGCCGCTGGCAATGGGGTTGCCGTAGCCTGGCGCGAAGGCGGCGAACACCAGCCCGGTCAGGTAGTGATAGCCGCGCAGCTCACTCAGATCAAAATAGAGCTCGGCCTCCGGGTAGCGCTGGGCGACGGTGTCGGCCACCCGCTCCAGCTGGTCGACCGCATCGAGCACGGCCGCCGGGCAGTGGGTAAAGCACTCGCGCGCGCGCTCCAGCACCTGGCGGTCACCCGCCAGACCGGGCAGCGCCAGAAAGACGTCCGCCAGAGCAGAGCCTTTGAGGTTGGCGGCCACCCAGGCCCGGATCTCGGTCACGGCTTTGCGCTGAAGCAGCTCGAAGAAGCTGTCTTCCTGCTCCTGGGACAGCTCGGCCGCCTCGGCCAGTGCCCGGTAGATGCCCACATGACCCAGGTCGATATGCAGCTGCGGGAGGCCGGCCAGTTTGAGCGATTCGAGCAGCAGCGAGACCACTTCGATATCCGCGCGGCTGCCCGGCTCACCGTAAAACTCCACGCCGGCCTGAATCGGTGTGCGGGTCGCCAGGGGGTTCTTGGGCCGGGCGTGCACCACATGGCCGGCATAGCACAACCGGTTGGCGCCCTGGTGGGTAAAGCTGTGAGCGTCCATGCGTGCGGTCTGCGGGGTGATATCGGCACGGATGCCGAGGGTCCGGCCGGTCAGCTGATCGGTCACCTTGAAGGTGAGCAGATCCACGTCACGCCCCAGGCCAATCAGCAGCGAGTCGGTGTACTCCAGCAGCGGCGGAATCACCAGATCGTAGCCCCAGGTGGTATACATATCCACCAAACGGCGGCGCGTTTGTTCAATGGCTCCGGCCTCGGCGGGCAGGATTTCCTCTACTCCGTCGGGCAGTAGCCAGCGGTCAGCATAGGTCATAACGGACTCGGACAGTTGTTTGATTCAGTGCTCCGGGCGGTCTATTTCAGCAAATACAGCAAAGCAACGCCAATCAGCATACTCGCCAGGCCCATGATACGCAGCCGACGGTCATCCACCAGCGCCAGGCTGGCCACCAACTGGCGCCAACGGCTCGGGTACAGAAAAGGAATAATGCCTTCAATCACCAGCATCAGGCAGAAGGCGCGTGCCAGATCTTCCCACATGGCGAACCTTTTATGATGGCAAAATGGCGACTCTTACAGACCTTACCGGACACAAAAAACCGGGCGCTGTAGCCCGGCTGCGAAATTCTAGCACTTTTTGCCGGGGAATGGTGCCCCAAAGTCGCTCACCGGGCAATTTCTTTGCATCGCCCAGTGAGCTATCGGGCCTATTCCGAATCCGAGCCCTCGGAATCCTTCAGGTACTGGAAGAATTCGCTGGAGGGGTCAACCACCATCAGGTCCTCGCTGCCGGAGAAGGAGTTGCGATACGCCTCAAGGCTGCGGACGAAGGCATAGAAGTCCGGGTTCTGGTCGAAGGCTTCGGCGTAGATTGCCGCCGCCCGGGCGTCGCCATCACCACGCAGCAACTCTGAGTCGCGATAGGCGCTGGCAATCAGCACGGTGCGCTGGCGGTCCGCATCGGCCCGGATCACTTCGGCCTGCTCGCGACCGGTGGCGCGGTATTCGCGCGCCTCTTTCTCCCGGTCGGCGGCCATGCGGTCAAACACCGACTGGCTGACATCCTCGGGCAGGTCGATGCGCATCACCCGGATATCGAGCACCTCAATCCCCAGAGATTCCCGCGCCGCCGTGTCGAGGCTCTTACTGAGTTCCTCCATCAGCGCGTCCCGCTCGCCCGAAACGACTTCGTGCAGGGTGCGCCGGCCCACCTGGTTACGCAGGCCATCGGCGATTCGAGAGGCCAGACGGGCGTCTGCGACTTCCTCCTGACCGCCGGTGGCCTTGTAGTAGGCTTCAACATCCTCGATACGCCACTTGGCGTAAGAGTCGACAATCAACCGCTTGTTCTCCACGGTATAAAAACTCTCCGGGCGCGCATCGGCGGTCATGATCCGGCCATCGAACTTGCGCACCTTGTCGGCGAACGGCCACTTGAAGTGGACGCCGGGCTCGACATCGACGTTGACCAGCGCACCGAAACGCAGCACGACCGCGCGCTCATACTGATTGACGATATAGACCGTATTCGCACCGAGCAGCAGTACCACGCCGACGATGACAAGAGCCAACATGCTTTTGTTGGAAGACATTAGCGCAACTCCCCCCGTCTTGTGCCGGCGTCGCGGCGATTCAATTCACGCCCCACCCGCTCGGTCACTTCTCTGAGCATTTCCGGCGACATGTTCGCGCCCGAGCCGGCCCCTTGCGAACCACCGCTGGTGCTACCGCTCGCGTTGCCGGAGTGCTGCAGGCGGTCCAGCGGCAGATACATCATATTGTTGCCGCCCTCGACATCCACCATCACCTTGCTGGCTTTGGTCATGACCTCTTCGACCGCATCGATATACAGACGCCGACGGGTCACTTCGGGCGCTTTGTTGTACTCGGCCATCAGCAGCTCGAAGCGACGCGATTCACCTTCGGCTTCCGCCACGACCCGCGCGCGATAGGCCTCCGCCTCTTCGATCATCCGCTGGGCATTACCCCGGGCTTCCGGAATCACCGAGTTGGCGTAGGCCTGGGCTTCGTTCTTCAGACGCTCCTGATTCTCGCGCGCCTTGATCACATCATCGAAAGCATCGCGCACCGCTTCGGGTGGGCGGGCTTCCTGAATGTTGATCTCACGCACCAGAATACCGGTGCCATAGCTGTCCAGGTACTGCTGCAGGCGGGACTTCACTTCGGAAGCAATGGCCTGGCGACCGCCGGAGAGCACCTGATCCAGCTCGCTCGAGCCCACCACGTGGCGCAGAGCACTGTCGGCGGCCTGGCGCAGGCTGGCTTCTGGATTGCGGACATTCAGAACAAAGTCCCGAACGTCATTGACGTTGTACTGAACGGTGATGGGCAGCTCAACGATGCTCTCGTCCTGGGTCAACATCAGACCCTGGGAGGGATACTGCCGCTCCTCGGTCACGTTCTCGACGAACACCTTGGTGATCAGGGGCGGATCCCAGCGCAGGCCGGCGTCCTTGATACTCTTGAAGGCACCGAACTGCAGGACCACTGCCCGCTCTTTGGCATCAACCACGTAGAAGCCGAGAACGAAGTAGATCGCCAGGATAATCGCGAAAATGATGCCGACGAAGGGCCACACGCTGGCCGAGCCACCGTTACCGCCATTGTTGCTGCCGCCGGACCCGCCAAACAGGCCATTGAGACGGTCGCGGAACTTCTTCCAGGCTTCATCCAGATCGGGTGGGCCGCCACTGCCGCCACCCCAGGGGTCTTTGCCCCCGCCTCCCGGTTCATTCCAGGCCATACGTGTTCTCCGTTGGTCAGACTAAAAATAGGTCAGGTGTGCACGCCGGGCAACTTGGCCCGGCGCATTGATACCAGAAGCGGGATTCTATCAAAGCCACGCCCTCGACTAACAGGCAATTCGCCCCGATTTGCCTTCCGGCACCCAATTGAGTTGGTCATATCGCAGGCCCTCGGCGCTCAAAAGGCGAAACAGGTCGCTTTTGGGGAGGCGCAGCTGCAGCTCGGTACAGCCATCATCTCGACTGCTTTCATCGGCCACCGCCTGCTGCTGATAGAGTTTCGCCCGCAGCCGCCCCTGACTGGGGTCGAGCAGCAGACGTCCGGCGACCATTTCCCGGCCCAGGCTGTCGGATATCGCTTCCAGAAGCAGCTCCAGCCCTTCGCCGGTTTGCGCCGAGAGCCAGACGGCGATGGGTTTACCATTGTCGTCCCGATCAATACGCGGCTCCATACCCAGAAGATCAATCTTGTTGAAGATGCGCAATTCGGGCAACTCACCGGCGCCGATCTCGGCCAGCACCTCATCCACCTGTTCGATATTGTGCAGGCGCTCATCGGCGGCCGCGTCGATGACGTGCAGCAGCAGGCTGGAGTTGCTCGCCTCTTCCAGCGTTGCCCGGAAGGCCTGTACCAGCTTGTGGGGCAAGTGGCTGATAAAACCCACCGTGTCGGCGAAAATCACGGCCCCCACATCGGGTACTTCCAGCCGGCGCATGGTCGGGTCCAGCGTGGCGAACAGCTGGTCTTTGACATACACCTCGGCATTGGTCAGGTGATTGAACAGGGTGGACTTTCCCGCGTTGGTATAACCGACCAGCGAGACGGTGGGGATATTGGCGCGCTGACGTGAGCGGCGCCCCTGGTCGCGCTGGGTGCGAACCTTGGCCAGACGTTTCTCGATGGCGGTGATCCGGGTACGCAACAGCCGGCGGTCGGTTTCGAGCTGAGTTTCACCCGGGCCGCGCAGGCCGATACCGCCCTTCTGCCGCTCCAGGTGGGTCCAGCCGCGCACCAGGCGCGTGGACATGTGGCGCAACTGCGCCAGCTCCACCTGCAGCTTGCCCTCAAAGGTGCGCGCCCGCTGGGCAAAGATATCCAGAATCAGACCGGTGCGATCGAGCACACGGCATTCCAGAGCACGCTCCAGGTTGCGCTCCTGACTGGGGGAGAGAGTATGGTTGAAGATCACCAGCTCCGCCGCGTGCTCTTTGACAACGGCCTGGAGCTCTTCCAGTTTACCGGTACCAACAAAGTACTTGGCATGAGGCGCCGCCCGCTGACCGCCAATCAAGGCGACGGGATCGGCACCGGCGGAAAGCGCCAACTCTTCAAATTCTCGGGGGTCTTCCGGCGCTTGGCCGTGTGCGATTTCCAGGTGAACCAGCACCGCCAGCTCACCGGATTCGGGACGATCAAAAAACAAAGATGTACCTCAGAGCAAAATTACTCGCTCGGCGTTTCCTCGCCCTCTTCGGCTTCCGCCGGGTTGAGCAGAGGGACGCGCACGGCGCGAGAGGGTACGACCGTAGAAATCGCGTGCTTGTACACCATTTGACTGACGGTGTTCTTGAGCAGAACCACGAATTGGTCGAAAGATTCAACCTGACCCTGCAGCTTGATACCATTGACCAAGTAAATGGACACCGGCACCCGCTCTTTACGCAGTACGTTCAGGTAAGGGTCTTGTAAACTATGCCCTTTTGACATGGTTATTCTCCTTATCGGAATAGAAATTTACCCGCCTAAGTCTCCCCCCAAAGAAAGTCAGGAGAAGGGGACGGCCACAAGCATGAAAAACTGACTAGGATTCTCACACTGCTATTATATGGTCTTAGTACCTATATAATTCAAGGTATTCTTCACAATTTCTTCGATTGGGCGGTTTTTACCCTCTTCATCCTGGGTATAGAGCCACTCCAGGTCCGGCCAGCCGCGCAGCCAGGTCACCTGGCGCTTGGCGAGCTGTCGGGTGGCGGCCTTGCCCCGCTCGCGCAGCTCGTTCCAGGAGATAGCCTCGACTTCAGACTCCCCGCCATCCAGATAGTCCCAGACCTGCCGGTAGCCCACCGCCCGTATCGCGGGCAGACCCGGGTGTAAATCGGCGCGCTCCCGCAGGACTCTGACCTCCTCCACCAGCCCTTGTTCCAGCATCTGGTCGAATCTCAGACTGATACGCTCATGCAGGACCCCGCGATCACGCGGCGCCATTGCCAGCTGGGTCACCCGGTAGCGCTCGGCAAACCCCGGGCCGGACTCCTGGCGCTGCGCCCGGCGCAGCTCGGTCATGGTTTTACCGCTCACCCGATAGACCTCCAGAGCCCGGGAGAGGCGCTGGGAGTGGTTGGGATGGATCTGGGCGGCCGTGTCCGGATCCACGGCGGCCAACTGGGTGTGAATATGCGGCCAGCCGTGACTCTGCGCCTCGAGCTCGATCTGCGCGCGCACTTCAGGGTCGGCCGGAGGCATGGGAGCCAACCCCTCGAGGAGGGCCTTGAAGTACAGCATGGTGCCACCCACCAGCAGGGGGATGCGCCCGGCCGCATGGATGTCGGCCACTTCCCGCTCGGCATCGGCGACAAAGTCCGCCGCCGAGTAGGGCTCGGCCGGATCGCGAATATCGATCAACCGATGCGGCGCCCGGGCCAGCTCTTCTGCGCTGGGTTTGGCCGTGCCGATATCCAGACCCCGGTACACCAGGGTGGAGTCCACACTCACCAGCTCCACCGGCCATTGCTCGCGCAGCGCCATGGCCAGGCCGGTTTTACCCGAGGCGGTGGGGCCCATCAGAAAGAGGACGACGGGACGCTCGGCCATCGGGCTACTGACCCCGCATAAACAGCTTGTCGAGCTGATCCAGGGACTGAAGCGTCCAGGTGGGGCGGCCGTGGTTGCACTGGCCGCTGCGCTCGGTGGCCTCCATGTCCCGCAACAGGGCATTCATCTCGGGCAGGGTCAGGCGCCGGTTGGCGCGAACCGAGCCGTGGCAGGCCATGGTGGAGAGCAGCTCGTTGATACGCTGCTGGATGCGCTCACTGCTGCCGTGTTCGATCAGGTCCGAGAGCACATCGCGTACCAGTTGGGCCACCGGGGCGCGGTTCAGTAGCGCCGGCACCTGGCGCACCAGCAGGCTCTCCGGCCCGGCGCGCTGCAACTCAAAACCCAGCCGGGTGAAGGTCTCGGTGTGCTGCTCTGCGCAGTCGGCCTCTTTCTGGCTGACCGGGATATTCTCCGGCACCAGCAGCGGCTGTGTCTGAATGCCGCCCTCGGCGAAGGCGCGCTTCATCCGCTCGTAGGTAATACGCTCGTGGGCCGCGTGCATGTCGACAATGATCAGGCCCTGGGCATTTTCCGCCAGGATGAAAATGCCCTTTAGCTGGGCGATGGCATACCCCAGTGGCGGCACTTCGCCGCCTTCGCTCTCCGGCAACGACGGCGCTCCGGCTTCGGCCCCGGGCTGATGCAGCGTACCGTACTGGCGCATCTGCTCGGCGACATTGCCTGTCGCTCCGCCGTAGCCACCCCGATTCGCGAACGATGCCGACGGGTAGGAAGCGCCGAACGGGGAAGAAAATGACGAACCCCCGCCGGGCGCGGGCGCCGAGGCGGCGGCCAGGCCCATGGGGGCCTGATGGAACTCCCCCGCCGCCGCGCCACTCAGCGCCGGTTCGGGGGATGGCTGAAGCCCACTGTCACTCTGATCGCCCGGGCGCACCTGGGCCAGGGCGTGGTGCAGACTGCTGAAAATGAAGTCGTGGACCCGGCGGTTGTCCCGGAAGCGCACCTCGTGCTTGGTCGGGTGTACGTTGACATCGACACTGGCCGGGTCCACCTCGAGATAGAGGACGAACGCCGGGTGGCGGCCGTGGTAGAGCACGTCCTGGTAGGCCTGGCGCACGGCATGGCCCACCAGCTTGTCGCGAATGGCCCGGCCATTGACGTAAAAATGCTGCAGATCCGCCTGGCTGCGCGAGAAGCTGGGCTGGGCCACCCACCCCCAGAGCCGCAACCCGGAGCGCTCGATGTCGATGCTCAGCGCCTGCTCCATAAATGCCGGGCCACAGACCTGGGCCACCCGGCGCTCGCGCTCCATCTGCGAGTCCGCCGGGCGCCAGCTGTAGACGGCGCGGTTGTTGTGGCGCAGAGTAAAACCCACATCAAAACGGGACAGGGCCTGGCGTTTGACCACCTCATCCAGGCGGTTGTATTCGGTTTTTTCCGTGCGCAGAAACTTGCGCCGGGCAGGCGTGTTAAAAAACAGGTCGCGCACTTCCACCGTGGTGCCGCGCGGGTGCGGCGCCGGCGCCAGCTCTGCCTGCATGTCGCGCCCCTCGGCGCTGACCTGCCAGCCAGCACTCTGGTCGTCGGTGTTGCTGGTCAGGGTCAGGCGTGCCACCGAGCTGATACTGGCCAGCGCCTCACCCCGAAAACCCAGGGTGGCCACCGCCTCCAGATCGTCCAGATCAGTGATTTTACTGGTGGCGTGTCGGCTCAGCGCCAGCGGAAGGTCATCTTCGCCAATGCCACAGCCGTCATCGCGCACCCGCATGAGCTTGATGCCGCCCGCCTCGATATCCACCTCCACCCGGGTGGCGCCGGCGTCCAGGCTGTTTTCCAGCAGTTCCTTGATCACCGACGAGGGGCGCTCGACCACCTCACCGGCGGCGATCTGGTTGGCGAGACGGGGATTGAGCAACTGGATTCTGGACATGCAATCTCTGTGGTGTCGAAGCGAATTGGACCTGAAGACGGAAAGGATATCAGGACGAGGGGATTTTCAGTACCTGCCCCACGCGAATGGTGTAATCGTTCAGATCGTTTTCCTGCAGGAGCTCGCGCACGCTGGTGTTGTGGCGCCGGGCGATGGCGCTCAGGGTATCCCCGCGATTGATGGTGTACTCCCGGGCGTCGCCGCCTCCCGCGCGGCCGCTGGCCAGACGTGTCCCCGGCGGCGGCTGGCGATTGAAATAACTCTGGATTCCCTGGGTCAGGGTGCTCGCCAGCTGCTCCCGGTATTGCGCGGTGGAGAGCTTGCGTGCCTCCCCCGGATTGGAGATGAAGCCGGTCTCCACCAGGATGGAGGGGACATCGGGCGACTTGAGCACCGCAAACCCGGCCTGCTCGACCTGGGGCTTGTGCAGGCGGGAGACCCCGCCTAACGCTTTGAGCACATCGTTGCCCACGGTCAGGCTGGAGTTCAATGTCGCGGTCATGGACAGATCCACCAGGACCCCCGCGAGCATTTCATCCTTATCCTCGAGGCTGATATCGCCCACACCACCGATCACGTCGGCTTCGTTTTCCCGTTCGGCCAGAAAACGTGCGGTTTCACTGGTAGCCCCGCGGCGCGAGAGCGCAAACACGGAGCTGCCGTTGGCCGAGGGGTGGGTAAAGGCATCGGCGTGAATCGAGACAAACAGGTCGGCGCGCATTTTGCGGGCAATGTTGCGCCGCTCGCGCAGAGGCACGTAGTAATCACCGGTGCGCACCAGCTTGGCTTCGTACCCGGGGGTATTGTTGAGGCGATTGACCAGGCGCTTGCTGATGTCGAACACCACATTTTTTTCAAGCAGGTTACCCGGACCGATCGCCCCGGGGTCCTCGCCGCCGTGGCCGGCATCCACCGCGATGATCACATCGCGTTCACCCTCGGCCCGTTTGGGTGTCTTGTCCTCCAGTGATTCGGCCCGGCTCTTGCCTTGGTCATGCAGGTCGATGACCAAGCGGTCGTTGGTATCTTCGTGGCGCTCAAGCATGAAGCTTTTGGGGCGCACTGACTCCTTCAGGTCAAACACCACGCGCAGGGTGCCGTCGCTGCGATGGGCGCTGCGCACGCGCCTGATGGGGGTATCTTCCAGCTCCAGATCGTCCAGCGTCCCCTTGAGCCGGGTATCGGCGATATCCACCACGACCCGGGCCGGGGAGGACAGCGAGAAAAGTTTGTGCTCTACCGGATCACTCAGGTCGAACACCAGACGCGTGTGATCCGGCGCGCGCCAAAGCCGCACACTGTCCACATCCACCGCACTCACGGGCAGGGCCAACAGCAAAAGCAGACTGAACAGTGTCGAGGCGAACACTTTTCCGCTCCCGCCCGAGAAACCGTTTTTGAGTAGACTGTGCATCAAATGATGATCTCAAACCGTTGAGTCAAAACGACATTTCCATTGAGTCCCCAGTGGGCCAGTGGTTCAATAATCCCTCGCCGCGCTCGCCGCTGGCCTCGATCCGCGCACGGCGGCCACGACCTTCCACAGCTACTGTAACCCGCAGATCCGGCTCCGGCAAAACGCCGGCTCCGCGCTCGGGCCACTCCAGAAGACAGACACTCTCTGTTCTAAAATAATCCCGAATGCCCATATATTCCAGTTCTTCCGGATCCCCCAGGCGATAAAGGTCAAAGTGGTTCACACTCCGGCCCGCGAATTCATACTCTTCCACCAGTGTATAGGTCGGACTCTTGACCGGGCCTGAATGCCCGAAGGCGCGCAACAGCCCGCGACAGAAAGTGGTTTTGCCGGCTCCCAGATCCCCCTCAAGAAACAGGGTCAACCCCTGTCGATCGGACTGCAGCTGCTGGCCCAGAGTCTCGCCCAACGCCAGGGTCGCTTTTTCATCCGACAGATAGCAGTCGCGCTCGGTCATGATGTCGCCACACCCGGCTCGGCCTGCAGCAATTGACACAGCGCCGGCACCAGATCGGTGGCCAGCAGGCTGCGCTCACCCCAGTCGCCCACCGCCAGATCGGCCGCCTCGGTGTGCAGGCAGGCGCCCAGGCGGGCGACATCGGTAACGGTCTCGCCCTGGGCCAGCAGCCCTCCCAGAATCCCACTGAGCACATCGCCCATGCCGCCCGAAGCCATGCCGGGGTTGCCGGCAGTGACCAGGCCGATGTCGGAACCGGGGCCTTTGACCAGCGACCCGGCACCCTTGAGGATGATCGCGCCGCCGTAACGCTTTTGCAGCTCGGTGATCGCACCGAAGCGATCGGCCTGGATCTCGACCGTGGTGGTATCGAGCAGGCGCGCGGCCTCGCCCGGATGGGGGGTGAGAATCCAGTCGTCCCGTTTTTCGGCCGCCGCCGGGCGATTGGCGGCCAGCAGATTCAGGGCATCGGCGTCCAGCACCAGCGGCAGGCCGGACTGCAGGGCCTGCTGCAGCATCTGTTCGGACCAGGGCGACTGCCCGAGACCGGGCCCGACGACCAGCACGGTGGGGCGCGCCAGCCAGGGCTCGAGTTCCTGGCCGGAGGTGACGCCGCACACCATGATCTCGGGCCGGCGCGTCAGGGCCGGGGCCACGTGCTCGGGCCGGGTGGCAAGGCTGACCAGCCCGGCACCGGCGCGCGCGGCCGATTCGGCCGCCATGATCGACGCTCCGCCGAAGCCAGTGTCGCCCCCGATGACCATCACATGACCGAAATCGCCCTTGTGGGCGTCCGTGGCGCGCCGGGGCAAGGTCGCCAGCAGCTGAGCCAACGTCAGCGGCATCACCTCGGCGGAAACCTGAGCGTAGATCGACTCGGGCACCCCCAGGTCGGCAAAAACCAGCTCGCCACACAGGGCCGGCCCGCGCGCGGTCAGCAATCCGCGTTTGACCCCGATGAAGGTCACGGTGAATCCGGCCCGGACCGCCGTGCCCATCACCGCCCCGGTATCGGCATTCAGTCCGGTGGGAATGTCGATCGCCATCACCGGCCGACCGCTGGCATTGATCTGCTCAATGGCCTCGGCATAGGCGGGACGAACTTCACCCTTGATCCCGGTGCCGAGCAGCGCATCGACAATCACGCCCGTCGGCGGGGCTTCGCCCGGAGATTCGAAGATCACTCCTTCCTGACGGGCGTAGTCGCGGGCCTCGGCGGCCTCGCCAGAGAGCTTCTCCGGGTCACCCACCGCAATCAGGCGCACCGGGATGCGCTGTTGGGCCGCCAGCGCGGCCACCACATAGCCGTCGCCGGCGTTGTTGCCCGCACCGCAATAAACGGTCACCTGCTCCACATTCGGATGGCGGGCCAGCAGTTGATCAAACGCGGCGCGGCCGGCCCGCTTCATCAGGCGGATGCCGGCAATTCCGCTGTCGATCGCGAGCTTATCCAGCTCACCGGTCTGCTGGGCGGTATACAATGCACTGGGTGTGGCGGTCCGGTCGGCCAGGGTCAACTTCATAACATCCTCGTTTTTGCGCCAGCACAGATATTGGCGCTGGTGTGCTGTAACATACTATTTTGACAGAATTATACGCGACTTCGCGCCCAACTCGTAATTCTCTATGTCGTCTTTTGACTATCAAACACTCGCCGCCGACATCAAGCAATGGGGGCGGGAGCTCGGCTTCCAGCAGGTGGGCATTACCGATACCGACCTGCATCAGGACGAGCAGCGCCTGCACAATTGGCTCGAGCAGGACTACCAGGGCTCGATGGACTGGCTGGCCGCTCATGGCCACAAGCGCTCCCGCCCGGACGAACTGCTGCCCGGCACGGCGCGGGTGATCTCGGTGCGGATGGATTACCTGCCCGGCGACACGGACCAGGTGCGGGTGCTCAAGGACCCGACCCGGGCCTATGTCTCCCGCTATGCGCTCGGGCGGGACTACCACAAGCTGATCCGCAAGCGCCTGGCCAAGCTGGCCGAGCGCATTGAAGCCGCCCTGCCGGAGGACCTCAAGCAGGGCCAGCACCGTCCTTTTGTGGACAGCGCCCCGGTGATGGAGAAACCCCTGGCCGCCAAGGCGGGCCTGGGCTGGACCGGCAAGCACACCCTGATCCTCAACAGCGAGGCGGGCAGCTGGTTTTTTCTGGGCGAGCTGTTTACCTACCTGCCCCTGCCGGTCGATCAATCCGAGCAGCCGGATCGCTGTGGCGACTGCAGCGCCTGCCTGCAGGTCTGCCCCACGGACGCCTTTCCCGAACCCTATACACTGGACGCCCGTCGCTGCATCTCCTACCTGACCATTGAGAACAAGGGCCCCATTCCCGAGGAATTCCGCGAACCCATGGGCAACCGGGTGTTCGGCTGCGACGACTGCCAGAGCATCTGCCCCTGGAACAAGTACGCCCGCCCCACCCAGGAGGTCGATTTTCTGCCCCGCCACGGCATGGACGACCGGGACCTGCTCAGCCTCTTTTTATGGACCGAAGAAGAGTTCCTGCGCAACACCGAGGGGTCGGCCATTCGCCGCACCGGGTACGAGGGCTGGCAGCGCAATCTGGCCGTGGGGCTGGGCAACGCGCCCACAGACCCCGAGATCATTCTCGCCCTGAAGCAAAAACGGGAGCAGGCCTCGCCCCTGGTGCGCGAACATATCGATTGGGCGCTGGCACAACAGGCCCGCCCCAACCGGCGACGCAAGCGCAAAATCCGGCGCAAAGACCGTTAAAAATTGAATTTTAGTTATTTTCAATCAGCTTTATGCGATTGATTACCCTGTTAATTTGGGCCGTAACCGTGAATAATACGCAACCCTGAAACAATTTCGGACGATAAAGTGCGCCGCCAAAGGCCGCGCCAATAATGATGACCATTCATATCAACTCGAGAGACAGGTAACAGCTTTTATGAAAGACAAATCCGATATCGCCCTGGTAGGGCTCGCCGTCATGGGCGAAAACCTGATCCTGAACATGGCCAGTAAAGGCTACACGGTCACCGCCTACAACCGCTCCTCGGAAAAGGTGGACAACTTTCTGGCCGGCCGCGCGGAAGGCAAGAGCATTCGCGGTGCCCGCTCGATCGAAGAGCTGGTGCAATCGCTGGCCAAGCCACGCAAGATCATGCTGATGGTCAAGGCCGGCGAGGCGGTGGATGATTTTATCGAGCAGCTGATTCCGCACCTGGAGAAGGGCGACATCATCATTGACGGCGGCAACACCCATTACCCCGACACCAACCGTCGCACGCAGTACCTCGAGAGCAAGGGCCTGCTGTACATCGGCACTGGCGTGTCCGGCGGTGAAGAGGGCGCCCTGACCGGCCCGTCCATCATGCCCGGCGGCTCACCCGCGGCCTGGGAGCACGTCAAGCCGATCTTCCAGGACATCTCGGCCAAGGTTGACGGCGGCACTCCCTGTTGTGACTGGGTGGGCGAAGAAGGCGCCGGCCACTTCGTGAAAATGGTCCACAATGGCATCGAGTACGGCGACATGCAGCTGATCTGCGAAGCCTACCAGCTGATGAAAGACCTGCTGGGCATGAGCCACGATGAGATGCACGAGGTTTTCGCCGAGTGGAATGAGGGTGAGCTGAACAGCTACCTGATCGAAATTACCCGCGACATCCTCGCCTATAAAGAGGGCGACGAGCCGCTGGTGGACAAGATTCTGGACAAGGCCGGCCAGAAAGGCACCGGCAAGTGGACCGGCATCATCGCTCTGGACATGGGCATTCCCCTGACCCTGATTGGCGAGGCGGTGTTTGCCCGCTGCCTGTCGGCCCAGAAAGACGAGCGGGTGGAAGCTTCCAAGGTACTCAGTGGCCCCAAAGTGAAATTTGAGGGCGACAAGAAGGCCTTTATCGACGACCTGCGCCAGGCCCTGTTGGCCTCCAAGATGATTTCCTACGCCCAGGGTTATGCCCTGATGCGCGAAGCGGCGCGAGAGTTTGACTGGCACCTGAACTACGGTGGCATCGCTCTGATGTGGCGCGGTGGCTGCATTATCCGCTCCGGCTTCCTGGACAACATCAAGCACGCCTTCGACAAAAACGGCGACCTGAAGAACCTGCTGCTGGATGATTACTTCCACGGTAAGATCGACGCGGCACAGGACGGCTGGCGCCGGATTGCGGCCACGGCCATCAGCAGCGGGATTCCCACCCCGGCGATCACCACGGCGCTGAACTACTTCGACGGCTATCGCTGTGCCCGCCTGCCCGCCAACCTCTTGCAGGCCCAGCGGGACTACTTCGGTGCGCACACCTATGAGCGTGTTGACAAGCCCCGGGGTGAGCACTTCCACACCAACTGGACCGGACGCGGCGGGGATACCGCTTCTTCGACCTACAACGTGTAAAACCCGGTTTGGTAACGGCGGATGCGCTTACAGCTTATCCGCCCTACATTACCTGCCGTGGTACTCGTAGGGCGGATAAGCTGTAAGCGCATCCGCCATTGCCCAGCCAAGATTTCGTAGGGCGGATCGATCTGACATTTCGGAGCCTAAGGCGCATCCGCCGTTACCCAGCGCGATGCTCCTCCCCCTCACTCCATCCGAAAAAACGTCTCCCGGTAATGCTTCAACTCGTTGATGGAATCCTTGATATCATCGAGCGCGAGGTGGGCACCGGTTTTCTTTACCCCCTCGGCCACGTCCGGCCGCCAGCGCCGTGCCAGCTCCTTGATGGTGGACACATCCAGGTTCCGGTAGTGAAAGTAGCGCTCCAGTCGCGGCATGCCCCGCACCATAAAGCGCCGGTCCTGACAGATGGAGTTGCCGCACATGGGGGATTTGCCCGGGGTGACCCAGTCTTCCAGAAAGGCGATGGTCTCGGCTTCCGCTCCATTCAGGCTCACCTTGCTGTCCCGCACCCGCTTGGTCAGGCCCGAGCCGCCATGCTGTCTGGTGTTCCACTCGTCCATGCCGGCCATGACCTCATCCGGCTGATGAATGGCGTGTACCGGTCCTTCCGCCAGAATGTTCAAATCGGCGTCCGTGACGATTGTGGCGATCTCGATGATGACATCCCGGTCCGGATCCAGCCCGGTCATTTCCAGGTCGATCCAGATCAAATTATTCTCACTTGGCATAGCAGTATTTTCCTATCGAATAGGGCACAATGGTCGCAATTAATGGTTGCTAAGACTAACCCGCCGGCCCCTCGGGGACAACCGGCTCAGTGCGGAGAACGCGACGCGGTTCATGAGTAAGCGCAAACTGACCCGACGCCAGGCCTGGCGTATCCAGAAAATCCAGGAAGAGCGCGGGGCCCGCGCCTCCCGCAAACAGGACCTCCCGCAGGCACCGATTGAGGAAAACACCCTGGGGCCGGAGCGCGAGGGGTTTGTGGTGACTCACTTCGGGATGTTGGTGGTGGTCGAGTCAGAGGGCGAGCGCAAGCGCTGCCACTTTCGCAGCAACCTGGGCTCACTGGTGACCGGCGACCAGGTGGTCTGGCGCGATGGCGATCCTTATGGGGTGGTCGAGGCGGTATTGCCCCGCTACTCCGCCCTCTCCCGCCCCGACCCCTACGGCGACCTGAAGACCGTGGCCGCCAATATCGACCGGGCCCTGATCGTGGTTGCGCCCTACCCCGAGCCGCATTTCAGCCTGATCGATCGCTACCTGGTCGCCGCCGAAGCCAGCGATATTACCCCCGCGCTACTGATCAACAAGTGCGACGCCATCGACGCGCGCATTGCCGACAAGATCGAGCGCATGGAGCAACTGTATCGCAGCCTGGGTTACTGGGTGCAGCGGGTGTCGGCCGAGACTGGCGAGGGCATGACCGAGCTGAGCGACTATCTGGCCCATTTCACCAGCGTGTTTGTGGGCCAGTCTGGTGTGGGTAAGTCCTCACTGACCAACTACCTGCTGCCCGATGCCGAGCTGCGCGTGGGCGAGCTGTCCGAGCGCCAGACCGGAAGCCACACCACCACCAACGCCGAGCTGTTCCACTTCCCTGGTGGCGGCCGCCTGATCGACTCGCCCGGAGTGCGGGAGTTCGGCCTCTGGCACATGAGCCCCGAACAGGTGCTGGAGAATTTTATCGAAATCCGTCCCTTTCTCGGGCACTGCAAATTCCGGGACTGTGCTCATCAAAGCGAACCCGGCTGCGCCCTGCGCCGGGCCCTTGAAGAGGGCAAGATCAGTCAGCAGAGAATGAACAGCTACGAACAGATTTTGCAAAGTTTGAACTCACCCCGGTAACGCGTTCCAGACGGAGCACAAATTTACCCGTTTCAGCGTTATGCTAGCGGGTGTTGAATCAATGAAAAGGAACCCGTTGTTATGGCTAAACTTTCTTTGCGCGATTTGCCCCTCATCATCGAGCCCGCCGAACTGGCTGAACAGCTTGAGAACCCGCCCGAGAACCTCCGGGTAGTGGATCTGTGCAGCGAGCAAAGCTATCAGCAGGGGCACATTGAAGGCGCCCTCCACGCTCCGCCGCAAATGCTGGTCTGCAACATCCCCCCGGCCCCCGGACGGATTGCCAGCGTGGAGCAGCTCAACCGGCTGTTTTCCTTCCTGGGGCTGACACCGGATACCCATTTTGTGGTTTACGACGACGAAGGCGGAGGCTGGGCCGGTCGATTCATCTGGACGCTGGATGCCATCGGCCACTCAAATTACTCCTACCTCAACGGCGGACTCCAGGCCTGGAAGAATGAGCACCGACCGCTGAGCAAGGAGGTGCCCCAGGTGCCCTTCACCGACCCCAGGGTGAGCCTCGACCCGAGCGTGGTCGTGGAAATACCGGACATCCTGGAATCGCTGGAAGACCCGAACTTTGTGGTCTGGGACGCCCGCAACCCGGCCGAGTACCGGGGGGAGAAGGTGACGGCGCAAAAAGCCGGTCATATTCCCGGCGCCGTCAACTGCGAGTGGACCCGACTGATGGATCACGACAACGGTCTGCGCATTCGCCCGGACGCCGAAGCCTTTCTCGCTGAACTGGGGCTGACCAGAGACAAACGCATTGTCACTCACTGCCAGAGCCATCACCGCTCCGGCTTTACTTACCTGGTGGGCAAGGCCCTGGGCTTTGACATCAAGGGTTACCATGGCTCCTGGGCCGAATGGGGCAATGACCCCGATACACCGGTGGAACCGTAGTCCATGTCGAGATTACTTATCGTGGTCGAATCCGAGCAGGATTGGGCCCCCTATTTTCCCAGCGAGCAGGTCATCACTTTTGACGATTACCTGCAGCTGCCGCTGGGCAAGAGCAACCGCACCCGGGTCATCAACCTCTGCCGCAAATTCGGCTACCTGAGCAAGGGCTACTACGGCTCACTGCTGGCCGAAGCGCGGGGCCACTCGGTGATCCCCTCGGTCAAAACCCTGAACGATCTGCGCGATCGCAGCAGCTTCTCGGTGATTGAAGAGCACCTGCACAGCCAGTCGGAAAAGTTCCTGCAACAGCTGGCCGCCCGGGATGAAAAGCAGTTTCAGTTCTGGATTTTTTTCGGTGAGAGCAGCGTTCCGGAGCTGAAAAAGCTCGCGCGCGAACTGTTCGAGCAACAACCCTGCCCCATTCTGCGCGCCGAACTCAGCTGGCGCGGCGGTTGGCGCGTCAGCAACCTCAAAGTCGCGCCCCTGCATAGCCTGAAAGAAGCGGAGCAGGAAGGTTTCGCCAACGCTCTGGATCGCTTCAGCGCGCAGCTCTGGCGCAAGCAGAAAACCCAGAAAATCAGCCGCTACGAGATGGCGATACTGGTGAATCCGGACGAGAAGCTGCCCCCGAGCGACGACAAGGCCCTGAAAAAGTTTGTCAAAGCCGGCAACCGTCTGGGCATCAATGTGGACCTGATCGGCCGAAAAGATATCCGCAAACTGCCCGAATACGACATGCTGTTCATCCGGGAAACCACCAACATCGACCACCACACTTTCCAGTTTGCCTGCCGCGCCGAGGCCGAGGGCCTGGCGGTCATGGACGATCCGCAATCGATCATCCGGTGCACCAACAAGGTCTATCTGGCGGATCTGTTCAATGCGCGCAACATCCCCACGCCCAAAACCCGCCTGATTTCCACCCGCTCCACCGACGCCCTGGATCGTCTGTCCGAGGAGTTGGGCTTCCCCATCATTCTGAAAATCCCGGATGGCTCTTTCTCCCGGGGCATGGTCAAAGTGGAAACGCGCGCGGAGCTCGATGGCGCCGTGGCCGACCTGCTCAAGCATTCAGCCCTGCTGCTCGCCCAGGAGTTCATGTACACCCAATACGACTGGCGGGTGGGCGTACTCAACGGCAAGCCGCTCTATGCCTGTAAGTACTTCATGGCCGGCGATCACTGGCAGATTTACGACCACAGCAACACCGGCGACCCCTCAGGCGGATATCAGACCATGCCGACCTACGAGGCGCCTAAAAAGGTCATCGAAACCGCGGTCAAGGCCGCCGGCCTGGTGGGCAAAGGCCTGTACGGCGTGGACCTGAAACAGAGCAGCGATCGGGTGGTAGTCATCGAGGTCAACGACAACCCCAGCATCGACGCGGGCGTGGAGGATGAGTTTATCGGTGATGAACTCTATACCCTGATCATGCAGGAGTTCATCAACCGCGTGCAGACCATCCGGCGCCTGCGCGAAGCGCTTTAACCGTCATTAAAATCCAGAATACACCAACCAATGGCGTTATTTTGACAACAAGGACCTGAACCATGAGAACACTGCTTTTTTTAACCCTCCCGCTGTTTCTTCTTGCGTGCGCCACCCAGACGCCGACGATGAGCGACAACGAGTCCCCCGTCAGTGCGGAGGAACAACGTCGGGCGCAAGAGGCACAACTCGCCGCCGAACCCACCCGTCTTGCGCTCAAGCGCAAGATCGCCGTGGGTCGCCTGTCGAATGAAACCAACTATGGTAAAAGCCTGCTCCGGGCCGGCGCTGTCGATGAACTGGGCCGCAAGGTCACCGACATGTTCATGCAATCACTGAGTAACAGCGGCAACTACCTGATTTTTGAACGCCCGGACCTGCAATTGTTGCAGCGAGAGGCCGACATCAGCGGCAACGATGTCAACCTGGTGGGCGTGGACACACTGGTGGTGGGATCGCTCACCGAGTTCGGCCGTTCGACCACTGGCGAGTCCGGTTTTCTGTCGTCCTCCAAAAAGCAGGAGGCTACCGCGACGGTCGATCTCCGTCTGGTCAACACCGGTACCGGACAGGTGTTTGCCTCAGTCACGGGCACCGGATCATCCTCCACAGAGACGGCCCGCACTATGGGCTTCGGGTCGGTTGCCAGCTACGACGGTAGTCTTAACGATCAGGCCATCGGCGCGGCGGTCAATGCAGCCGTGGAGAAGCTCAGCCAACTGATGCTGGAGCGACGCTGGTCTGCCGATGTCCTCACGGTTGAAAGCGATCGCGTTTATATCAGTGGCGGCAAAAGCCAGGGTATCTCGGAGGGCATGACCTTTCAGATCAAAACCCGGGGCCGAGAGGTAAAGTCCAAAACCACCGGCTCCATGATCACCCTGCCGGGCAAGAACCTCGCCACTCTGGAAATCCAGGGCACCTTTGGCGAGAGCGAGTTAGAAGAGGGGTCGTTCGGACAAATCGTCAACGGCTCTATTGAAGGCTACGACGCCGATGAACTCCAGGTAGAGGAGATTGACCAATGAAATACTTACTGGCCATCCTGACATTTGCACTGCTCACCGCCTGTGTCCAGACGCCCACCGAGCGCACCGAGGTGGTCGATGATCGACCTCGACTCGCCTTCGAGGTGATACACCTGAGCGAGTCCCCCGACCAGTACGATGTGTATATCGACCAGTTGCGCCACGGCGCCCTGAACGAGTACCTGTTGAATGAAAATACCCTTCGGGTCACCGATGGCCGCCACCTCATCGAGGTAAAGCGCGGCAATGAAACTGTCTTCAGTCAGAATGTATACCTTGGAGCCAACAACACCCGGATTATCAAAGTACAGGAACATGACTAGCATGATTAGAAGCGTTAAAAGAATAAGTGCAATTTTTCTGCTCGGCATCCTGACCACCGGCTGCGCCACCAACAATAACCTGCACAACTGGGGCAACTACGAAAACAACCTGTTCAACTACTACGACAGGCCGGAACTGCAGGAAGCGATCGTCGCCAGTCAGATCGAGTTTCTTCGGGAACTGGAAAACAGCGGCAAACGGCCTGCACCCGGGCTCTTTGCCGAGGCGGGAACCTTTCTGCTTCTGGAGGGCGACCGGAAGGGAGCCATTGAGTTCTATCAAAAAGAGCATGATGCCTGGCCTGAAAGTCGGCCCATGATGAGCGTTCTGATCAACAACCTGAAGGACGAGCAATCATGATTCGATTACTTCTTCGTAGCGGAACCCTGGCGCTCATGGTTCTTGTGGCCGGTTGCGCGGTCAATCAGGAAAGTGCGGACTTCACCGCTTTCCATGACGCACAGCCCAAGTCCATTCTGGTCGTACCGGTCGTCAATGAGTCAGTCGACGTACAGGCACCGCTGTCGGTTCTGACCACCCTACCCAAAACACTGGGGGAGAAGGGCTACTACATTTTCCCGGTCAACACGGTCAAAACCCTGCTCGAATACGAAGGCCTGTATGAACCGGCGGTGATTCACAACACCCCACCCGAACAACTGGCCAGTCTTTTCGGTGCAGACGCCATTCTGTATGTCACCATCCACGAGTGGACCGCCCAATACGTGGTTCTGCAGACCACCACCGTGGTTGACTTCGAGTACCGCATTGTCAACCACGACGGCGCCGAACTGTGGTCGGCACGCAAACAGCTGAGCTACACTCCGCAAAATCACAGCTCCGGCAACCCCTTGGCCGATCTGATCGCCTCGGCCATTACGGCGGCACTGGAGCGGGCTGACCCCAATTATTTGCCCCTGACCCGGCAGGCCAACCAGCAGGTCTTCTACCAGGGTGCCACCGCCATTCCCCCCGGCCCATACTCTCCCAACTATAAGGAGTACTACCTGGCTCTGGAGAACCAAGAGGAAACGGCTGACTAGAAAGGGGACGGAGGGATTATTTTTTGACCAAACTGATCAAAATTAAATCCCTCCGTCCCCTTTTTCAGGTGGTGAGGATGAGGAGGCGTTCGCCGGCGTTGACAGACAGGCCTTCGGCGCGGGAGAGGGCGTGGATGGTGCCGGACTCGGGGGCGGTGACTTCGATTTCCATTTTCATGGACTCGAGAATGCACACCACATCGCCGGCTTTGACTTTATCGCCCGGCGCCACCATGAACTTCCAGATATTGCCCGCCACGTGGCTTTCGACCGCCACGCCGTCCTCGGGCATGGCATCCTCTTCCTCGGGGGCGGCTTCCTGGCTGGTGGAGTCGAAGTTCATCTGGCCGTTATCGATCCAGCGCTGTAGCTCTTCGTTGAACGCCTTGTTGCGGTGCTCGACAAACTCGTCGATTTCCTTTTGGTGCTCGTCCACAAAGGCTTCGTAATCCGAGAGCTTGAAGGTGGACTCTTCAATTTTGATCGGATACTGGCCTTTGGGGAAATCCCGCCGAATCTGTTGCAGTTCCTCGTGGCTGACTTCGTAGAAACGAATCTGATCAAAGAACCGCAACAGCCAGGGCTGGGTGAACTCCCGGGTTTTGCGGTAACGGTTCCACATCTGCAGGGTGCGCCCGACGAACTGGTAGCCGCCCGGCCCTTCCATGCCGTAGACGCAGAGATAGGAGCCGCCAATGCCCACGGAGTTTTCCGCCGTCCAGGTGCGCGCCGGGTTGTACTTGGTGGTGACCAGGCGGTGACGCGGATCCAGCGGCGTGGCGACCGGTGCACCCAGGTAGACATCGCCCAGCCCCATGACCACGTAGCTGGCCTCGAACAGGATCTTTTTGACCGCGTCGATGGACTCCAGGCCATTGATGCGCCGGATGAACTCGATATTGTCCGGGCACCAGGGGGCGTCCTTGCGCACCGACTGCATGTATTTTTCCGCCGCCTCGCGGCAGGCGGGATCGTCCCAGCTCAACGGCAGATGCACAATGCGCGAGGGTACCTCCAGCTCATCGATATTCTGCAGCTTCAGTTCGGCCGACTCGAGCAGGTCCAGCAAAGCATCGGTGGACAGGGTCAGACTGTCGTAGTGAATCTGCAGGGAGCGGATGCCAGGTGTGATTTCAAGGATGCCGTCAATGGCCTGCTCCTGCAAAAACAGCATCAGTGCATGGGCGCGAAAACGCAGGCGGATGTCCAGTTGTAGCGGGCCGTATTCCACCAGCAGGTACTTGTCGCCCGAGGGCCGATACACCACCGGTACGCCGGTGTCGTCGCCCGAAAGCTTTTTCAGCACCGGTGTGTTCTGGATGATGGTTTCCACATCCAGCGCCTCGACGTCACTGGCACTGCCATCCAGTTTCTGCAAGCGCTGATTCTGCTCGCGCTCCAGTTGATTGGCCGACTCCAGGCTCACCGGCGTGAATTGTATCCGATCGCCGGCTTTGAGCTGACCCAGCTTCCACAGATCGGCGGCGATCACGGTCACCGGGCAGACGAAGCCGCCCAGCGAGGGGCCGTCGGGGCCCAGAATCACTGGCATGTCACCGGTGAAATCCACAGTGCCCACGGCGTAGGCATTGTCGTGAATATTGGACGGATGCAGACCCGCTTCCCCGCCGTCGGAACGCGCCCACTCGGGTTTGGGGCCGATTAGACGGATACCGGTGCGGCTGGAGTTGTAGTGCACTTCCCAACGGTGGCCGAAGAAGGTGCGCATGTCGTCTTCGGTGAAGAAATCCGGCGCACCGTGGGGACCGTAGATCACCCGCAGCTTCCAGTCGCCGTCCACCACCGGACGCAGACTCTCCGGTGCCGATTGCGCCGCGCTCTGCTCGAGATTGTCATTCAGGTGCAGCACATCGCCGGTGCGCAGGGCGCGGCCGGCAAAGCCGCCGAACTGACCCAGCGTGAAAGTGGATTTGGAACCGAGATAATCCGCGCACTGAAGACCCCCCGAGAAAAGAATATAAGCGCGGGCGCCGGCTTTCTGAACTTTGCCGACTTTCAGAACCTGACCCGGCTCGGCGTGGACCACTTCCCAGAAGGGGAGCGGCTGATCATCCAGCGTCGCCGGCAGGTCGGCACCGGTCAGTACAAAATCGGTGGCGCGATTAAACTTGAGGCAGGGTCCATTGAGCGTGACTTCGAGCCCGGCGGTGCCTTCGGGGTTACCCAGCAACCGGTTGCCCAGACGCAACGAGTAGGCATCGAAGGGACCGGAGGGCGGCACGCCGATATCCCAGTAGCCGACACGCCCCGGGTAGTCCTGCACGGTGGTCATGGTGCCCGGCACCAGTACATCCAGTGTGGCAGGCGTATAGCTCAGGTCATTGAGAAAACGGGTGTGGACGCGCCCTTCTTTAAATTCTGGTGTCTCCAGAATACGGCGAACGTAATCGGCGTTGGTTTCAATCCCCTCAAGAACGCTATGCGTCAGGGTCTCATCCAAGGCGGCAATGGCCTCATCGCGGGTGTCGCGCCAGAGGATCACTTTGGCAAGCATGGGATCAAAATAAGGGGAGACAGTCAGCCCCGCCTCCACCCAGGTGTCGATGCGCAGCGCCTTGCCATCCTGCTCGGGAAACTCCACGGCGCTCAACAAACCAGCGCAGGGCTGAAAATTCTTGTTGGCGTCTTCGGCATAGAGTCGCGCCTGCAGGGCGTGACCTTTGGGTTTCAGACCCTGGCGCAGGGTATCGAGGTCTTCCAGTTCGCCGGCGGCCAGTCTGATCATCCAGGCCACCAGATCCACGCCATACACCTGCTCGGTCACACCGTGCTCGACCTGAAGGCGGGTGTTCACTTCCAGAAAATAAAAGCGGTTTTCATCGGCATCGAAAATAAACTCAACAGTGCCGGCATTGCGGTACTGCACCGCTTCGGCCAGACGCACGGCGGTTGCGTGCAGTTCGCTACGTACCTCCTCAGGAATATTGGGCGCGGGGCACTCCTCGACCACCTTCTGGTTGCGTCGCTGGGAGGAGCAATCGCGCTCGCCCAGCGCTACTGCCTTGCCCTGGCCATCACCAAAGACCTGCACTTCGATATGGCGCGCCCGCTCGATGTACTTCTCCACAAACAGACCGTCATTCGAGAAGTTGTTGGCACTGAGTCGCTTGACGCTGTCGTAGGCTTTGCGCAGCTCATCGGTGCTGTAACAGGTCTGCATGCCGATGCCGCCACCACCGGCGGTGCTTTTGAGGATGATGGGGTAGCCGATGCGCTCGGCCGATTGCACCGCCTCTTCCAGGTCCTTGAGCAGATCGGTACCGGGCAACAGAGGCACCTGGTTTTCTTCGGCCAGTGAGCGGGCGGTATGCTTGAGGCCAAAGGCATTCATCTGTTCGGGCGTGGGCCCGACAAAGGCGACGCCGCGCGCTTCACAGGCTTTGACGAAGTCCGGGTTTTCGCTCAGAAAACCGTAGCCGGGATGCACGGCTTGGGCGCCACTCCGTTCAATGATGGCGAAGAGTTTTTCCTGGTTCAGATAGGTGTCGGTGGCGGCGCCCTCGCCCAGGGAGTAGGCTTCATCGGCCTGGGTGACGTGCAGGGAGTCGGCGTCCGCGTCGGCGTAGACGGCGACCGATTGCACGCCGAGGGCTTTGAGGGTGCGGATGATGCGCACGGCGATGGCGCCGCGGTTGGCGATCAGGACTTTGTTGAACATCGCTTTGACTCTTTGCTCGGGGCGGGACGTCCCGCTTTGTTCGTTTGTCCTTCCAGGTCGTCCTGGAGGAGGCATTCAGGTTGGGAACGGCGGATGCGCTTACAGCTTATCCGCCCTACGGGAGACCGTGGCACGGAGCAATTGTAGGGCGGATAAGCTGTAAGCGCATCCGCCATCAACCCAGCCAACTAATTCCAAACTAAAATTTCGACCGGTGTGGGGTTGTAACCATTGCACGGGTTGTTCAACTGCGGGCAGTTGGAGATCAACACGATGGTGTCCATCTGCGCCTTCATTTCCACATACTTCCCCGGGGCCGAGATGCCGTCTTCAAAGGTCAGGCCGCCATCCGGGGTGATGGGTACGTTCATGAAGAAGTTGATGTTGTGGGTAATGTCCCGTTTGCTCAGGCCCAGTTCTTCGTTTTCGGCAATGGCCAGCATCCAGCTGTCGCGGCAGGCGTGCATGTGGCGCTTTTCCAGGTCGTAGCGCACGGTGTTGCTCTCGGTGGCGCAGGCGCCGCCCAGGGTGTCGTGGCGGCCGCAGGTGTCGGCCACGATGTCGAGCATGACCCGATTGTGGTTGGAGCGCAGCCGGGTGCCCGCGCTCAGGTAGGCATTGCCCTGCTCGCGGATGGTGTCCATTGCGCTGTAGCGCTCGCTCGGGTCCTCGGCGCTGTAGAACAGGGTGTCGGCGGCCTGGTTGCCTTCCAGGTCGAGGATGCGGAAGGTCTGGCCAGCCTTGACCACTTTCAGAAAATAATCGCCGGCTGCCACGGTTTCACGAAATTGGGCGGCGTCAGGCTTCAGGTTGCTCTCTTTGATCATGATGTCCTCCGCGCTCAGGCGCCCAGGTAGTAAAGGCGATTGTTTTCAAAACCGCGCTGATTTTCCGGACGGGAATTTTTGCAGTAGTCGTCATCGGCGACCGGCTCTGCCTGCAGGATCCGGCAGCGCACGGGATTTTTCGGGTACTCGGCGGCGCGGCTCATCGGGTGGGGGCAGCTGTGCATCACCACCAGGGTATCCATTTCAAAGCGCAGGGTGACCGAACTGCCCGGCTTGGAATGATTTTCCTCCAGGCTCAGGTTGCCCTCCTCGTCGGGAGCCACCTTGCTGAACCAGTTGAGATTGGCCGCCATGTCCCGGGTGCCCAGCCCGTACTTTTCCAGTTCCACCAGAAAGCTGCTGGTGCCGTCCTGGTGCCAGTCGTTGTGATCATGCTGATAATCCCGCTGGCCCCAGCGCTGCGCCACCTGCTCGGCGTTACTGGTGCCGCAGACGGTTTCGTGCCAGCCGAGCGAATCGTCCACAATTGACGCAAAAATGCGGCCCATGTCGGAGTACAGACAGTGGCCCCTGGTGAGTTTGAAGGTGTGCTGACACTTGAGCGAATCGGGCGCGTTGTAGCGCTCGAGCAGGTTCTCCGGGTTGTAGAACAGCATTCCCAGATTGGCACCGCCCTCGATATCGGTCAGCTCCAGTGCGGTACCGCGGCGCAGACGCAGGGACCAGTGACTGGCCGGCGGCAGGGTGTATTCGTACAGAGACTTTTCAGAGGTCGTGCCAGAGGTCATGTCAGGAGTCATGCAGTTTCTCCTTTTCCACTTCGGTTTTGTTCAGCGAATCGTCAATTTTATGCAGGGTGTCCGGATCCACTTCGCCCACGGGCAGGTCGTAAGTGATCCGGGCGCCATAGGCTTCGGGGTTGTGCGGGTCAATACGATCTTTATCAAAGACCCAGAGGCGGGTCCCCAGGTAAAAGCCTTCCTGAATGTCGTGGGTGATCATGAACACCGTGAGGTTCAACTCTTTCCACAGCTTCAGGACCAGGGCGTGCATGTCTTTTCGAATACCCGGATCGAGCGCACCAAACGGCTCATCCAGTAGAAGAATGCGCGGCTGCTTGATCAGCGACTGGGCAATGGCCAGACGCTGCTGCATGCCCCCGGACAGCTCATGGGGGTATTTATGCAGGGCATGACTCAACCCCACCGCTTCCAGCATTTTTTCAGCTTCTTGCCGCGCTTTTCTGCGCGCACCGCCAAACAGTCGGGCCATGATCGGGCTGCGCTCGAACTCCATTGAGAGCATGACATTTTCAAGCGCGCTCATATGGGGGAAGACCGAGTAGCGCTGGAAAACGATGCCCCGATCTTCGCCGGGCTCGGCCACCAGCGGTTTGCCATCCAGGAGGATCTGTCCCTGACTGGGCGACTCGGTACCGAGCAACATCTTCAGAAAGGTGGTTTTACCGCAGCCGGAGGCACCCACCACCGTGATGAATTCACCCCGCTCGATGTTCTGATTGAGGTTCTCCAACACCACCACGTCTTCGTAGCGCTTCCAGAGGTTTTTGATTTCGATATAACTCATGAGACCTCAATGCGTTTGGGCGTGAAACCAGGGATAGCACCGGCGCGACAATAACCGCAGCAGCAGATCAATAAAGAACGCCAGCAGGGTAATCCACACCACGTAAGGGAGAATGACATCCATGGACAGATAGCGACGCACAAGGAATATTCGATACCCCAGACCATCCGTTGCCGCAATCGCTTCGGCGGCGATGAGAAACAGCCAGGCGGAACCGAGGGAGAGCCGGACACTGGCAATCAATCGGGGCAGCACCTGCGGCAGAATCACCCGCTGGATGATCTGCCAGCTACTGGCGCCCAGGGTCTGCGCCTTGATGATCTGCTCATCCGGAATCTCCGTCACCCGCTGTTGCATGTCGCGGGTGAGAAAGGGAGCGATGCCGATGATGATCAACATCACTTTCGCCAGTTCCCCGAGACCAAACACGATGAACAGAATGGGCAGTATCGCCATGGGCGGAATCAATGAGATGGCCGTCAACACCGGCGACAGATTGGCGCGAACATAGGGAATGGACCCGTTCAGCACCCCGAACACCAGCGCGATCGCCGCACTGATGGCGACGCCGATCCCCAGGCGCTGCAGGCTGCTGGCGGTATCCTGCCAGAGAACATACTCGCCCGTGCGCTTGCTGGGTTCGAATGCCACCCGCTCGATGGCCTGGCCAAAGCTCTCCATCGAGGGCAGCAGTTTGTCATTGGGGTTTTCTGCCAGCCTGGCGTTGGACGCGCCCACATAGAGCGCGAGCAACAGGAAGAAGGGCAGCAACCCCAATAACCACTGAGTCACACGCGTGGGTTTCTGGTTGATCAGTCGCTTCATTCTGACCTCTTTATTGGTGAATGTCGGTCGTGCGATTACAGCTCGCCGTCAGCGGCCATCTGCATGAAGGTCGGATCAAACCGCAGCTTCACATTGGCGCTGTTGCCATAAACGCCGGAGGGAGTTTCCACACCGATGAATTCCGCATCTGGAGCGCCCGCGCCCAAGAGACCATGGCGAAACGAGAACTCGGCCACATACTGCATGGTGGTTTTCAGATCGTCGCTTTGTGTGAACTCGACGGCATCTTCGGGCTGGTAGAACATGCGGGTAGAGGCCAGTTGGGCTTCATAGCCTGCCAGGTCGGTGCCGGAGTTCTGGCCCATGGCGGTGCGGGCGTTTTTACCAGCCTGGCCTTCATCGCTCATGGTTGCCATGATTTCATACCAGGCGCCGACCAGCGCCTTGCCCAGTTTGGGGTTATCTTCCAGAACCTGGGTGTTCACGATCAACAGGTCGATGATTTCACCGGGAATCTTAGAAGAGTCAAACACCAGGTTGCTCTCGGGCATGGCCGTGATCTCGTTGAGCAGAGGGTTCCAGGTGACAACCGAGGTGACATCGTCTGTGGTGTAGGCGGAAACCAGGTCGGCATCGGAGGTGTTGACCACCTTAACGTCCCGCTCGGTCATGTCGACCGACTCCAGCGCCCGCGCCAGGAGGTAATGAGAGACACTCAGTTCAACCAGATTGACCTGCTGCCCCTTGATCGCCTTGAGCTCATCTTCGCCCTTGAGCACGACGCCATCGTTGCCGTCAGAGAAATCGCCCACAATCAGAGCGGTGGAGTCGACGCCGCCCGCGGCGGGAATGGTGAGCGCGTCCATATTGGTCATGGAGCAGGCGTCGTACTGGCCCGCCGTATACTGATTGATGGACTCGATGTAGTCGTTGATCTGCACCACATCAATCTCGATGTCGTACTTGTCCGCCCATTTGTCGACAATGCCCTGATTGTCGCCATAGCCCCAGGGCATCCAGCCCACATAGATGGACCAGCAGATGCTGAACTTGTCACGCTCTGCAGCGGTGGCGGGGGTAGAGGCGAGCAGAAAAAAGGTGGCAAGTAAAAACCCGAGGGTTTTCAACTTGCCATAAGAGTGGGTCGGAAAGAAAAGGGACGATGCTTTGGGTGTCAACATGGTGAACCTCCTGGGGTTACACGGTTATGAAAAGAGGATTCAATGGCATCGGCGCCATTGTGAACCTCCCGGGCTTTTGTCCCGCCGTGTAACCTCAAACAGAAAGCTCCCGTTCAAGGTCGGCTGCTCTCGGACCAGCCATCGACGGCCTGTCTGTTGACAGTACGTCGACCGGAACCCTAGCGGCCTATTCAGTTACCGGCCTGGGCCGGCAACCTTAATCAAATTGTGATTGCCGAGTCATCTCAATGAACGACGCCATTGAATCCTCTGTACCCGATAAAGGAGCAATATGGGTGCCAAGCCCGTATATCCGTGGAAAATCAAGGTGTTGGCGGAAAAGTGCGCCTTTCAGCCGGTCTGGCGAGCACCAGAAAAGCACATTGGCGCCCTGAAACCGCCTCATATTGGTGCAAAAAACTGGTCTTAACCGCGACTCTCAGCGGATCTGGCGGATCGACAGATACAAAAACGGCGGGAAAACCCGCCGTTTTGATCTCAGAATGTGAGCGGCGCCTATCAGTCGACGCTGTCTTCTACTTCATCACCGGCCTCTTCCATTGCATCACCGGCTTCTTCAACCGACTCATCAATGGATTCGCCCGCCTCTTCGGCCGGGCCCTTGTCTTCGCAGCCGGTCAATACGGCGCCACCGGCAAAAATCATGCAAAAGGCCAGCGCCCAAACTTTCAATGTTTTCAGTACCACATTGTTATCAGTCATCACTTTTCTCCATCAGTTGAAAAAGAAACCAGGCAGCGTGGCGGCTAAAAGCCTGGACCACGCACCATACTAAAACACATAAACAGCCACTTGTAATGCTTTTCGCCTCAACTGGTGCCACCGGGCCAATAAATGGCTTCTGAATCAACATGATTCGCGCTACTGCCGCCCCAATTGGCGGATTTCACCTCTGTTGCTTCATTTAATTCCGAAAATAACGAACTATCTCCACTTTCAGAAGCCCTAGACCAGGCTAGTGAAGCATTAACAGACTATGCTAATGAGAGTAACGGACAACGAGATTCAACGGCGGGTTAAAAAACATCAACCAGGAGGTGCACTATGTTTTCATGGGCCATTACATTTCTGATCATCGCACTCATTGCCGGTGCTTTGGGACTCAGCGGTATTGCGGGCACGGCAACCAATATTGCCTGGATACTGTTTGTCGTCGGTATCATCCTTGCGATTGTTTTCTTCATCACGGGCCGTCGCCCCCCCATGTGACGGCTCATTGGTCGTTTCAGCTCGGAGCCCCGCTACCACTGGGGCTCCGCTCCTGAACAAGTCTCATTTCACCAACAGAAGTCCCCTGTAGGGGCGCGATACACCCATGAGTGAGACCCTGGCATTGATCGGCAATACGATTGTTTCCGAGTTTTCCGAGTTCGACAACCTCGCCGAGGTGACCGTCGTGCTCATCAGAATGCTGCTCGCCGCCGTCTTGGGCGGTTTGCTGGGGCTCGAGCGGGAACAGAGAGGAAAGCCCGCGGGCCTGCGCACCCACATGTTGGTGTGTATGGGCGCGGCGCTGTTCATTCTGATTCCGCAACAGGCGGGCATTTCCGATGAGGAGATGAGCCGGGTGATTCAGGGTGTGATCGCTGGCATCGGCTTTCTCTGCGCGGGGGCGATCATCAAGGGGGATAGCGAACAACACCTGACGGGGCTGACGACCGCCGCCGGCATCTGGTTTACGGCGGCCATCGGTGTCTCTGTGGGCCTGGGGCGAGAGCAGACCGCGGTCTTATGCGCCATTCTTGCCTGGATTGTGCTGTTTGTGGTTCCCAATTTTTCACGTCTACTGCGCAAAAAACGAATCCCTCCTGAGGAATAGCGGGCGCACCACTTACGGCAACACCAGGTTGAACGTCTCATCGGCCACCAGAGTGCCGTCGATCGCCAGAGTGATCCGCCAGGGGCCCTGTTTGTTCTCCAGCGGCTCCCAGACGGTGTCTCCGATAAAGAAGTCCCAGTCATTCTGTTTTATGTAGACCTCTCCGGCAAACGGCGCCATGGGTTCGCCCTCCGCATCGGGGATATTGGGATGATTGATGCAGTACTGCAACTTCCTGTTTTTCGCCTTTTTGATGTTCACGATGTACCCGAATTCCACCTCTAGCTCACAGGGGATCTCCCGGGTCACCTTGAGTAGCCGGGGCAACGCCCTGGATTCGCTGTCCCAGGGGGTATAAATGCCCCAGCTCTTCAGTTTGACTTCCGCTTTTTTCTTCGCCATATCACCAGTGGTTTCAGTTAATGAGAGCCGCCCAATATACCATGGCGCTCCAACCGCGATCGACTCCCGCTCAAAGGCCACCACTTTCGCGTCAAAATCGGTTATAACCACTAAACCGGGCTTTGACACCCGCTCACGGCACGCTGTTACCGAGCCCTGCGACGGAGAGAGGACTCATGACGCTTCTGCAACTGCTCACCGCTTCCATGCCCGTTCTTTCAGTTTTCCTGCTCCTGGTTGTGCTGCGTCTGCCCGCGAGCCGGGCCATGCCGTTGAGTCTGCTGGCCTCCGGCGGACTGGCCTGGCTGGTCTGGGAGGTGCCCCTGCGGCAGATGATCGGCTCGGTGCTGGAGGGGTGGGTGATTGCCAGTGCCATTGTCATTATCATCTTTGGCGCCATTGTTCTGCTCAACACGCTCAAGGCCGGCGAAGCGATGAACCGCATTCGCGCCGGCTTTTTCGCCATCTCCCCCGACCGTCGGGTCCAGATGATCATCATCGCCTGGTTGTTCGGCTCTTTTCTCGAAGGGGTCAGTGGGTTTGGCACGCCGGCCGCCATTTGCGCGCCCCTGCTGGTGGCTCTGGGATTTCCGGCCATGGCGGCGGTCAGCCTGGCATTGATTGCCGACAGCGCGGCCGTCTCCTTTGGTGCCGTGGGCACCCCCGTGCTGGTGGGCATGGCTCAGGGCCTGCCCGGGGTCCATGCCGCCGAGCTACGCAATATTGCCGTCACCACGATCAGTATCGATATCTTCGTGGCCAGTTTTCTGCCGCTGATCATGTCCGCGCTGCTCACCCGCTTTTTCGGGGCCAACCAAAGCTGGCGCGAGGGGCTGGCCCTCTGGCCGTTCGCCCTCTTTGCGGGGCTGGCGTTCACCCTGCCCGCCTGGCTGGTGGCCTACTATCTCGGACCCGAATTCCCCTCGGTGCTGGGAGCGTTGATTGGTCTTGGGGTGGTGGTAAGCACGACCCGGCGGGGATTCCTCCAGCCGACGCTCCCCTGGCGTTTTGCGCAGGACCGCGAGCCCCTCGCCGGAGATGAACAACCGCCCGAAGCCGCGCAGGCGCCTGCGCCCGGCATGCCACTCTGGCAGGCCTGGCTGCCCTACGGGCTGGCCGCCCTGTTGCTGATTCTGTCCCGGCTCAACGCCCTGCCCTTCAAGGCCTGGTTACAGGACTTTACCCTGCAGTGGAAGGCTCTGGCGGGCACCGACATCAATGCCAGTCTGACACCCTTCTATTTACCCGGCAGCCTGTTTGCGCTGGTGGCGCTGATCACCATTGCTCTGCACCGCCTGCCCGCCCGCGCCGCGCTTGAGGCCTGGCGCAGCTCGGCCCTCAGCCTGCTGCCCGCGGTGATTGCGCTGGCCACCTCTGTGCCCATGGTGCGGATTTTTCTCAACTCCGGCGTCAACACCAGCGGCCTGGCCGCCATGCCCTCGGAGCTGGCCCAGATGGCCGCGGGCGCCATTGCCGGCTTCTGGCCACTGGTGGCGCCGTTTGTGGGGGCACTGGGGAGTTTTATCGCCGGCTCCGGGACCTTTTCCAACATGATGTTTGCCGGGCTGCAGCAGGAGGCGGCCCTGTCGGCCGATCTCTCACCGCGGGTCATTCTCGCGCTGCAGATGATCGGGGCCAACGCCGGCAACATGATCTGCGTGATGAACGTGGTGGCGGCCGCCGCCGTGGTCAAGCTCAACGGCCAGGAAGGTCAGATCATCCGCTTCACCCTCGGCCCCATGCTCTACTACTGTGTGGGCGCGGGGCTGGTGGGGATGCTACTGGTCCAAATAGTGTAGGCGCTCCCTCCCTGGAGTCGTCGTGCGGGCCGAAGATCAGGTCAGCTTTTTGTCGCCTCGCCACTGCATGCGATACAGGTCGTGCCGACGGTCTTTGAGGTTCTGCACCGTGCCGCTGTTGCGGGCCATGATCAGCGACTCGGGGCGCAGATCCGCAAACGCCACCGTCTCCACGTTGGGCGTGGTGTCCGCCGCAATGCCATCGCGGGCGAAGGGGAAGTCACAGGGTGTGAGAATGCAGCTCTGGGCGTACTGGATGTCCATGTTGGACACATTGGGCAGATTGCCCACGTTACCCGACATGATCACGTACATCTGATTTTCCACCGCCCGGGCCTGACAGCAGTAGCGCACCCGCAGGTAGCTCTGCCGCTCATCGGTACAGAAAGGGACGAACAGCATCTGTACGCCCTGGTCGGCCAGGTGTCGGCCAAGCTCGGGGAACTCGGAGTCATAGCAGATCAACACCCCGATGGGGCCACAGTCGGTATCGATGGCGGTCACTTCGCTGCCGCCCTCGATATCCCACCAGTAGCGCTCATTGGGGGTCGGGTGAATTTTGGGCTGCTCGAAAATCCGGCCGTCGCGCAGAAAAATGTAGGAGATGTTCTCAATGCGGCCATTCTCGACCCGCGTCGGGTGCGAACCGGCAATTATGTTGACGTTGTAACTCAGCGCCATATCGCGGAACGCATCCTTGAGGCGCGGCGTGTATTTGGTCAGCGCTTCGATGGATTCGAACGGCGACAGCTCCTGGTCCTCAATGGACAATAGCTGCAGGGTCACCAGCTCGGGGAACACCACAAAATCACTTTTGTAGTCCGCCACCACATCGACAAAGTACTCGATGTATTTGAGGAACTCGCCAAAGGACGTCACCCGCCGCTGCATGTATTGCACGGTGGCAATGCGCACCACATCGGGCATGCGTACACCGTACTTTTTGACCGGTTTCTCGTCTTCCTGGGGCACCTTGGGGTTGTACCAGACCATGTGCGCGGCGTAGTTCAGCGACTCGCGGTCATCATCCAGATAGTTCGGGATCACACCGACAATTTCAAAGCCGTTGCGCAACTGGAAGGTCAGCACCGGATCCTTGATCTTCTTGTGAATCACCTGGTCAATATAGTTCTCGACTGTGCCGGTGCGCTTGATCCGCTTGTGCAGGTTGGGCATGCGGCCGGCGAACACCACGCCTTTCAGGCCTAGTGACTGGCAGAGTTTTTTGCGTTCATTGTACAGCCGCTGGCCGATGCGGTAGCCCCGGTAGGCGTTGTCGATGCACACTTCCATCCCGTACAGCCATTCGCCGTGAATGTCGTGACGCGAAGCAAAGCCATTGCCGGTGATTTCATTCCAGTTGTGTGGTTTGAGCGCGATATCGCCGGAAATCCGGAAGGTCGCACAGTAGCCAACCAGCTCGTCGCCCACCATGACCACGATCTGGCCCTGACGGAAATTGTTGATCTGACCCACGATGGCGGCGTGGGGATAGGTCTCCATACCCAGGGGGTCGTAAACCCGATTGGCCAGGGCGATGATCGCCGGCACATCGGCCAGGGTCGCATTGCGCACCGTCAGGTGGGCGCCGCGTTGCTGGAGTTTGTTTTCCTCTTGATCGGCCATAAAAATTCTGTTGCCTCAATGTAAAACGAATTCGTTGACAAGCGGATCCTGCAGAGCCCACTAAAGGGTCCTCAGCCACTGATTTCTTTCAGGTGCAGACCATAAAAGGCCGCTACCAGTGAGATCGCACCGAGCAGCGCGATCACACCGGCAAGCCCCAGCCAGCCGGTCAGTAGCCCGACACCGCCGGCCACCAGCATGGCGAGCCCGATGACGGTATTGCTGACCGCCACATACTGCGCCCGCGTCTCGCTATTGGCCATATCGACGAGATAGACTTTGCGCGCCATGCGCGCGCCTCCGTGGCAGATGCTGATACCCAGGAACAGCACCGCATGGGTCCAGGGTGAAGCCAGAAGCGTCCACTCCAGCCAGGCCATGGCCGCTGTGGCCAGGCACAGCAGCCCCGCCAACAGCGCCGCGATAAACAGGGTCTGCCGACTGGAGCGATCGCTCAATCGGCCCCAGACCGGGGAACTCAGGCTGGCCGCCAGCCCGCTGGCAATGATCATCAGGCCCAGACCGGTCATCCCCTGGCCCGCGTGCTGCTGCGCCAGCAGGACAAAAAACGGGGGTACCAGGGCGACGCTCAACAATAGCCCGCGCGCCAGTACAAAGCGCCGAAAATCCATATCCGTGAATAAAATACCGAGGCTTTTCAACGCCACGGCCAGCGCATTGCCGCCTCCCTCCGTGGCCCCGGGCTCCTCGCGAATCTGGGCAAACGCAAACAGGGACACAAACCACAACAGAGCCGCTGCGGCCAGAAACAGCGCCAGATTCAGTTCACCCTCCCCGGCCCCAAACTCGGTCCAGAGACCGATGGCCAGTGTAACAACACCGGCAACGCTGGCACTATACCCCATCAGCGTGCCCCGACGGGTCTTGGAGACGGTTTTTCCGAGCACATCTTTGGCGGCCACCGAGCACAGTCCCCGGGCCAGGCTGTAGACAACCAGCGCACCGATCACCGCCCAGCCCACCTGGTTCGCCTCCAGCGTGCCCGCCGCCAGCGCCATGGCCAGCAGGGCCAACAACGACAGGAACGCCCCCAGTAGCCAGACCCATTTGCGCTGGGCGATACGGCGCACATAGGCGGCCACCAGCAGCTGGGGCACCAACACACCGGCCTCCCGGATGGGCACGAGGAAACCGGCAAAGCCGCTGGAGGCACCGGCCGCACCCAATAGCCAGGGCAGAATCAGACGTGCGCTGGACAGCTCATCGGCGATTTTACTGAGGGCGTTGGCCAGTAGATAGGCGAAGAAATTTCTCGGCTGATGCCGGCAGGCCGAGTCCGGGATGTCCTTGCAGACCCGGGCATCCTCTTCTTCGTTGAGCTGCTGATAGACCCGCCCCAGGCGGGGGTAGTCGGGGTAGGAGGTCGCGTGGGAGCGGGGCGTATTCATTGTGGCTGGGGTATCTCGCGGTCAAAAACAGACCCACAGTATCCGTGCTCGCCATTTTGTTGTAAACCGCTAGTGATGCTGCCGCCAAGTCAGAAACTGCGCCGGAGGCAGCGCTGGCGTAATATAGAAACCCTGGATCTGGTCGCAACCCAGCGCCTGCAGAATGCCATACTGGCCCTCCGTCTCCACGCCCTCGGCGGTCACGGTCAGTCGCAACGCATGGCCGACATCGATCATGCATGCCATCAGTTTCCGCGCTCGCTCATCGGCTTCCAGGTCGCGAACAAAGGCGCGATCAATTTTGATGCCGGTAATCGGAAGACGGCGCAGATAATCGAAAGACGCAAAGCCGGTGCCAAAATCGTCGATACTGACCCCGAAGCCGACGGCGCGGATACGTTCAATCGCCTGGCGGGCCGCCTCCAGATTATGAATCAGTGCGCTCTCGGTGATTTCAACTTCGAGGCGCTCCGGCGCGATACCATGCTCCAGCGCCATCGCCTCCAGAAAATCGGGCATGGTCGGATCGAGAAGATTGCGTGAGGAGAAGTTGAAACTCACCTGCTGGGGATAGTCTGCCAGAAAGTCACAGCACTCGCTGATCACAAACCGGGTCACCGGTCCGATCAGAGTGGTGTTTTCGACTTTCGGCATAAACTTACCGGGCATGATGACCCCGCCCTCGGCATCACGCCAGCGGATCAATGCCTCACCGCCTGAGACGGCTCCACTGTCCAGGGATATTTTGGGCTGATAATGCAGCTCAAACTCGTTCCGCTCAAGGCCAAGACTGACACTGGAGATCAGTTTAATGGTCGAGAGGGTTTTCTGAGTCAGCGCCGGTGTATATTCGCAGTGACTGAGTCGGCTCTTGAGAGCGGCGAACAGGGCAAGACGGGCTTCGCGCACCAGATCATCGCCGGACACCGAGCCGCCGGTTTTCCAACTGCTGCCCAATATCAACTGGACACGGACCGGCACGCCTCGCAGAACAAGGTTCTGCTCCCCGGCCTCGATAATATCCTCAATAACCTGGCTCAACCGATCGGTGTCGGTCGCGGGCAACAGTACCACCAGCTCGGACTCGCTGAAGCGGTATACCGAGCCACTCTCGCTCACCACCGTATTCAGCCGCTGCCCCACCAACGCGGCCAGCTCATCAGACGCATCCGCGCCCATCGCCTCCAGAACATCAGCGATGTCGGAGATACGCACAAAAATCAATCCAACGGTTCTTGTGAACGTGTGAGATGACGAGACCCAATACGCCAGGTCACCATTCAAAGAGGCCTGGTTGGGCAGCTTCGAGCGGCGATCGGTGCGGACCAGCCGGTCATGCTTTTGAAAAGACGAGCGCAATGCCTGAAACAGACCGCCGGCCACAGCTCCCAGCCCCAGATACAGAGACAGCCTTAGCGCCCAGTTGAACGTGCTTTGCATCTGGCCGGACTCGACGTTCAGCGGCATAAACGCCATCAGAATGCCCGCCGCCAAGCCTGCAATGAGCCCTCCGGCAACACCGTACCAGGCGGAGGCGAACAGCACCGGGATCAGCATCAGGTAAGGGTAGGCGTAGGCGGTGCCGCCAGTGCTATAGACAGTGGCCGCACCAAGCAGTAGCAACAGGCAAATGACCAGCAGGCTGATCGCTCGCTGAGTACGGCTGGGCCACAAAAACAACTGGCTCACCCGCCACTGTCCCAGCTCACTCGCCCTCAGGGACTCATCCATCCACACTCTCCCCTCGTATGCGCTGCGCCGGTTTCATGGGTAGGGTTGATTGGCGCTTGGCAGGTTACGCCCGGGACACCAGGTTCAGCTGGGTCGTCGGGCCTGTTGGGAAATAGTGTAGTATCTGATTTTCAGATATTCAAACTTTGCAGACCGGTCACTCCTCTTCATCGGTCCCATCGGCGCGGAGACGCTCAAGCTCGGCTTCGAAACGGCGGACCAGCGTTCGCAGTCCGACACCAAACACATTGCACAGATCCCGCATCTGAACCAGATCCACCCGACGAACCCCCCGCTCGACATCACTCATGAATGACTGAGGTCGTCCCAGTTCTTTAGAGCACTGAGCCTGGGTGAGCCCGGCTTCTGATCTGAGCTCTTTCAATACATCCAATAGCACTCGTGTTTCCATTCTGTATAGCGACTTCGGCATAACTCCATACCAGACTCGTGAGTAGTGGGCCAAATCTAGCGCCTACACACGATTATCTGATTTATGGATACGTCGGCAACGTCATCCAAAGGCTTGCTTCACACCCAGTCAAAATCGGGTGATAGCTCGCCCAAAAAACCAAAAGCCCGGCGCCTTCCTGCCCGGTTGTAGATCTTATGTTCAGCGGTGTGAAAGTCGTCAGGCATCCACCGCTCTGTAGTAGCGGGACCAGGCCAGAAACTGTTTGGCAGGAAGCCCCGGCGCAAAATAAAAGCCCTGAGCCTGATCGCAGCCCAGCGTTTTGAGAATTCGGTACTGCCCGGCCGTTTCTACGCCCTCTGCCGTCACAACCAGATCCAGAGCGTGGCCGAGATCCACCATGCATCCCATCAACTTGCGTGAACGCTCATCGGTTTCAAGATCACAGACAAACGCCCGGTCAATCTTGATGCCGGTAATCGGCAAGCGTCGCAGATAATCAAACGATGCAAAGCCGGTGCCGAAGTCATCGATACTGACACCAAAGCCAATATTACGCATGCGCTGAATGGCTTCACGGGCCGTATCCAGGTTCTGGATCAGAGCACTTTCGGTCAGTTCGATCTCGACCAGTTCCGGATCGATTCCGCAGCGATTAACCAGCTTTTCCAGATACTTGAGCAGGCGTTCGTCAGCCAGGTTGTGGGCCGAGAAGTTGATACTGGTGGTCTTGGGAAACTGCTTGATAAAATCACAGCCTTCCCGGCTGACAAACTCGGTGACCGGCGTGATCAGTGTCGTGCTTTCCACTTTGGGCATGAAGCGGCCCGGTGGAATAAACCGGTCGTGACCGTCGCGCCAACGAATCAGGCACTCACAGCCCGCCAGGGAACCATCCTGGACATTGATTTTGGGCTGGTAATGTATTTCAAACTCGTGGTGGTCCAGCCCATGACGGACCCTGGCAATCAACTGGATGTTATCCCGGGTCTTCTGTTTGAATTCGGGCACATAGTGGCAATAGCTCAACTTGCGGTCCATGGCCGTGAACAATGCAATCCGGGCCTCACTGATCAGTGAATCCGCGGTCAGCTCATCCCTGGCGTGGTCCCCACTGAAACTTGCCCCGAGCACCGGCTGGACCCGCACGGGCAGCCCCTGAAGCACCACATTCTGCTCACCGGCCTCAAGAATCCGGTCGGCCAGGTCGGCCAGCCCCTTGTCGTCGACGTCGTACGCCAGCAGCATCAGCTCGGACACACTGAACCGGTAGACGCGGCCCCGGTCGGCGAGCAGATGCTCAAAGCGCCGTCCGACGCGTGCGGCCAACTCGTCCGAAGCATCGGCTCCCATCGCTTCGAGCACCTCGACGATGTCGGTGATGCGTACCACGATCAAACCCAGATGGGAGGTCCGGCTTTTGTAGGAATTCAGCCAACTGTGAAGGTCGTCTTCCAGCGCCGCCTGATTGGGCAGGTTGGAGCGGGTATCGGTGCGGACCACGCGCTCGTGGTCGCGAAAAGCCCGGCGCAGTGACTGGAACAGCCAACCGGCCACTCCCCCCAGCACCAGATAGAGCAACAGGCGCAGCAGCCAGTTGGACGGGGCCTGATCCACACCCCGGGCGACGTCCAGCGGCATGGCGGCCATCGCAAGTCCGGCGACCAGTGCGCACAGAAGGCCTCCCACCAGACCGTACCAGGCGGCGGAGAACAGCACGGGGACGAGGATCAGGTAGGGGTAGGCGTAGGCGGTTCCGCCCGTGCGATAGACTACAAAGGTGGCCGCCGCCAGCATGGCGATCAGCACCGACAGATACCAGGGACTTCTGGCCGACACTGGCCAGTCGAGCCGGTTGTAAAAATGCCAGTGGCCCTGTTTGCTCAGCGTTAATGGCAGACCCATACGCCGCACCCTCCCATGGTTGGAAAGCACCGCCCGCAAAGCGCCGGCTGAACAGCGCTAAAACCGGTTCAGTCAAAAAGCGGGGAAGATCTCGACCCGAAAGCCCCGCTACCCCAAGTCTAGTCGCTGGGCCACAGGAATCAAACCGGGTGGTTCCAGCGCCGGGGCTGCAGTCGGTAGAAGTGTTCCAGCTCCCGGTAAACGTCGGGGTAGGCGTCATTCAGAAGGTCGGGGCAGGTAAAGAAGTGCTCACTCACAACCGCAAAAAACTCCCCGGGATTGGTGGCGGCGTAGGGGTCAATGGGCGGGGGCTCATGCCGGTCAAGCCGGTCGCAGAGGTCGTCAAAGGCGGGGGTCATTGCCCGGGCCCAGCGCTGAACCTGACTCGGCTCCGGCATCGGCGGGGTGCCGTCCATCACGCCATCGCGACCATCCAGTTGGTGGGCATACTCGTGCACCACCAGGCAGTGGCCATCGGGGCGCGCCAGGTCCTGCTCGATGTCCGCCCAGGAGAGCACCACCTTGCCCTGTTCCCAGGATTCTCCCAGCAGCTCATGGCGTTCATAGGACACCAGGCCCAGCTCGTCCATGACTTCGCCCTCGCGCACAAACGCCTCGGGGTAGACCAGCACCACCGGGAAGCCGGACCATTGCATATGGCCCGAACCGGCGTTCATCAGGCTGGCCTGTGCCAGAATCAGAACGCGCATCGGTTCGGTGACCGTCAGGCCGTTGCAACCGTAAAAATCAGTCGCCTCCATCATCACCTGAAGCTGACGATGCAGGCGCACGCGGACGTCACCGGGGAGATGGGGATACAGCCACCAGCGACGCCGCAGCCACTGTTCCCAGCGGGCGGGCAGCGGTCGTTCCGCCAGGGCCCGCCGCCGGCGCAGCCGCCTGAGCGGCCAGTAGATCAGCGCGATGACGATTGCCGCCGCCAGCGCGAATACCAGATAGACAGCCAAATAATAGCTCCCGGTTCAAATGTTGGTACCTTTGGGCGCGATGGTCGTTAATCAAGAGGCACACCGGCAAAAGCCCTTGATGCTCTGGGCCGGCAACGGTAATGTAAAAAGCGATACCTACTGCCGGGAGAGGCTTCGATGGCGAACACGATTCAACAGCTGGAAGTGTATCTCTGGTCCCTGGGGTTCATCCTGGTCGCCGCTGCGATGGGCCTGTTCGTGCACTGGCTGTTGTTTCACGCCCTGCAGCGCCTGGCCCGGCGCAGTGAGTCGGCGGTCGGCCAGGCGGTTCCCCGGCATCTTCGGGCACCTCTGCGCCTGCTGGTGCCAACCCTGGCCGTGCGCATCAGCCTGCCCGCTCACTCCCTGAACCTCAGGCCCGAAGTGGTCGACTACCTGGGCACGGCGCTCAGCACCCTGATCATTATCTCCGCCGCCTGGTTGTTGATCCGCCTGAGTCGGGTCATGGAAGCCTGGATTCTGTCCCGTTACGACATGAGCGCCAGCGACAACCTGACCGCCCGAAAAGTGGCCACCCAGGTGGACATCGTGCGCAAGATCATGGTTTTTATTATTGTGGTCTTTGCGCTGTCTGCGGTACTGATGAATTTTGACAACTTCCGGCAGATCGGCACCGGGCTGCTCGCCTCGGCCGGCCTGGCGGGTCTGATTCTCGGTTTTGCCGCCCAGCGCACCATCGCCAATCTGCTGGCCGGTTTTCAGATTGCACTGACCCAGCCGATCCGCATCGACGATGTGGTGATTGTCGAAAACGAGTGGGGGCGCATTGAAGAAATCACACTCACTTATGTGGTGGTGGTAATCTGGGACAAACGCCGACTGGTGCTTCCCATCAGCTATTTTCTGGAGAAACCCTTCCAGAACTGGACCCGCTCCTCATCCGATCTTCTGGGCACAGTGTTTCTCTATGTGGACTACACCCTGCCCATTGACGAGGTGCGCCAACACCTGGGAAAACTGCTTGAGCAATCCGAGCTCTGGGATGGCAAGGTGTGGCGTCTGCACACCACCGATACCAGCGAGCGCACGGTGGAACTGCGGGCGCTGATGAGTGCCGCCAGCGCACCCCAGGCTTTTGAATTGCGTTGTGAAATCCGCGAAAAACTGATCGACTACATTCAGACCCATTACCCGGAGTCGCTGCCCCGGGTGCGTACCGAATCTGAGGGAGCAGCCCTCGAAGACGCTAAATAACCTTCGAATAGCGAATCTGATTCCCGGTCTGCATCCCGTTATGTAAGTACTGATCGAATACCATGCACACCCGACGGATCAGCAACCGACCCGAATTTTTGACAAAGATACCCGCCGGGGTAACCTCCAGAAGCCCGTCCTCTTCCATGGGTTTGAGCTCAGCCAGCTCGTCGGCAAAGTAAGAGGCCGGATCAATGCCGAACTTCTCATGCAAGTCACAGAAGCTCAACTGGAAATGGCAGATCAACTGATTGATCACCTCCCGGCGCAGGTAATCTTCCGGGTGCAGTGCCACGCCGCGGATAAACGCCGGCTGGTCGTTGTCGATACGCGCCTGATAGTCCTCCACCTTCTTGGCATTCTGAATATAGGTGCCACCGTAGTGACTGATGGCCGAGACACCGAAAGCGATCAGCTCGCAATCGCCATGGGTGGAGTAGCCCTGAAAGTTGCGCTGCAATTTCCCCTGCTGTTGCGCCAGCACCAGAGAGTCGTCGGGCTTGGCAAAGTGATCCATGCCGACATAGACATAACCGGCCGATTGCAGACGCTCAATCGCCGCGTGCAGAATCGCCAGTTTTTCCTGGGGCGCGGGCAGATTCGCCTCGTCAATCAGACGCTGGCTTTTGAACAGGTGCGGCAGATGGGCATAGTTGAACAACGAGAGCCGATCGGGTGACAACTCGATCACCTGCTCCAGGGTTTCGGCGACCGAGTCGCGGGTCTGCATGGGCAGACCGTAGATCAGATCCATGCTGATGGAGTGATAGCCCTGATCGCGCACGGCATTCACCAGGTCGCGCACCTGCTCGACGCTGTTGTAGCGGTTCACCGCATCCTGGACTCTGGGGTTGAAGTCCTGCACCCCCATGCTGACGCGATTGAACCCGAGCCCACGCAGATGCCCCATGGTGGCCGCCGACACCCGGCCCGGGTGCACCTCAATGGAGTACTCCCCCTGATCGTCGTCCAGCAACTGGAAGTGCCGACGGGTGGCCGCCATCAGCCAGCTCATTTCTTCATCGCTGATATAGGTGGGCGTACCACCGCCCCAGTGCAGCTGGGCCACCGGCCGGTTTTCAAACAGCTCGGCCTGCATCGCCATCTCCCGCTCCATGCACTCCAGATAGGGCTGGGCACGGCTGCGCTTGTGGGTCACGATTTTGTTGCAGGCGCAGTAAAAACAGAGGGTGTCGCAAAAGGGGATATGAAAGTAGAGCGACAGCGGCTGCCCCTCCGCATTGCTGCGCGCCACGGCCGCGCGCCACTCCTTCCCGGAGAAGTCCTCGCGGAACTGCGGGGCGGTTGGGTAGGAGGTGTAGCGCGGACCGCTGAGGTCATAGCGATCAATGACAGATTGATCCCAGGCGAGAGGTTCTTGATAAAGGGACATAGAGCAGACTCACAGGCAACGAGGGTTAACAATAACGTCGACCCCACTCTACTGCCTTGATGTCGGTCAAACTTGCCCCCAAAGGGGCAGCGACAGGAGGCTCAGGGTGTCGACAGATAATGTACGCTAAACCGGTTCTGGGGGTCGGTCCATACCGCCTTGGGGGTATAGCCGGCGCGCCTCGCCAGCGCCTGAAAGCCCTCGATGCTGTACTTGCAGGAATTCTCGGTGTGCAGCCGCTCCCCGGGCGCGAAGTCAAAGGCCCGATCGCCCACCACGATGCGCTGCTGGCACTGACTGACCAGATGCATTTCAATGCGTTCGGCCGCGTCATTGTAGAAGGCCAGGTGCCGGAAGTTCTCGAGCTCCAGCTCGGCTCCCAGCTCCACCTGCAGCCGGCGCAGGAGATTGAGATTGAACTCGGCCGTGAAGCCGGCGGCATCGTTGTAAGCCGCTTCCAGCACGGCTTTGTCCTTGATCAGGTCCACCCCGATCAGCAGCCCACTGTCGGCGGGCAGCATCTGACGCAGGCCCGCCAGAAAGGTTTCCGCCTCCGGCGGTTCGAAATTACCGATGCTGGAACCAGGAAAAAACGCGACCGTGCGCCGCCCTCCGATACCCTCGGGCATCTCCATCCGGCGGGAGAAATCGGCCCAGACCGCATGCACTTCCAGCCAGGGGTAGTCCGCTGCCAACCGGCGGGTACTGTCCAGCAGAAAGTCCCGGGAGATATCCACTCCGAGGTACCCACTGGGGTTGAGCGCATCGAGCAAAAGGCGGATTTTACGGCTCGCGCCACTGCCCAGCTCCAGCAGCAGCGACTCGGGCCCCGCCAGACGAGTGATCTCATCGGCACTGTGGGTGAGTATCTGTTCTTCAGTACGGGTGGGGTAGTATTCCGGCTGTTGGCAGATCTGCTCGAACAGTTCCGAGCCGCGCCGGTCGTAAAAAAACTTGGGCGACAGCGCCTTGGGTTGGCGACTCAGGCCTGTCATCACCTCTTCAAAGAGTGAGGTTTCAGCTTCGGCCCGGTGTTGCGCATGGAAGCGCACGGCGTCGGTCATGGTGTATCCTCTCGGCTTCGGAATCTGTTCGAGCCAGAATTTCATCCGCTCTGGAACCTCAACAATATAGAGAGAGTCTTGCCATGCAGCAACCGGATTCACCGGTCCTTCGCGATATTGTGCTGGTCGGCGGCGGCCACAGCCATGTGGGTGTACTCAAGCGCTTTGCCATGAAACCCGAGCCCGGCGTGCGTCTCACGGTCATCTGCCGGGACACTCACACGCCCTATTCCGGCATGCTGCCCGGCTATATTGCCGGTCACTACGATTACGATGAGGTGCATATCGATCTGCGTCGGCTGGCGGAATACGCCGGCGCCCGGTTTTTCAGTGACGAGGCGGTAGGCATTGATCATGACAGCCAGACGGTGCTGTGCCGCTCGCGCCCACCGGTGCCCTACGACCAACTCTCGATCAACATCGGCTCGACGCCCCAGGTGGGCCAGGTCGCGGGCGCGGCCGAGCACGCGGTGCCGGTCAAACCCATTCACCAGTTCAATGACCGCTGGCAGCAACTGCTGGACCGGATCACACACCACCCCGGCACCACCCGTGTGGCGGTGGTGGGCGGCGGCGCCGGCGGCGTGGAGCTTCTGCTCGCCATGCACTACCGGCTGCGCCGGGAGTTGGCGGCGCTTGAGCGCGACCCGGACGAACTCGTCTTCACCCTGTTCACCCGGGACACGCAGATTCTGCCCACCCACAACCCGCGGGTGCGCCGCCACTTCGAGCGCACGCTTCAGGCGCGGGGGGTTGAGTTGCGCACCGACTCCGAGGTCGTTGCGGTAGAAGCGGGGCAATTGCAGACCGGCGCCGGGGAGCACTTTGCCGCCGACGAGATCGTCTGGGTCACCAACGCCGGGGGCGCCGCCTGGTTGCGCGATACCCGGCTGACGCTGGATGAGGCCGGGTTCATTCAGGTGAACGACCAGCTGCAATCACTCTCGGACCCGCGAGTGTTCGCTGCCGGCGATATCGCCACCCAGGTCAACCACCCCCGGGAGAAGGCGGGTGTGTTCGCCGTGCGCCAGGGCCGGCCGCTGGCCGACAACCTGCGCGCCGCCGTCCTCGGTCGCCCCCTCAAACCCTATCACCCACAGAAAAGCTGGCTGGCCCTGATCAGCACCGGCGACCGGCATGCGGTGGCCTCGCGCGGCGGTCTCTATCTGGCGGGCGACTGGCTCTGGCGCTGGAAAGACCAGATCGACCGGCGCTTCATGGCGAAATTCAGCGACTTCCCGCCCATGGATGAGACCACCATGAAACCCGCCCGGCCCAGCCGGGTCAGCCTGGATGAGGAAGAGAGCGCCCAGGCGATCTCGGCCATTGCCATGCGCTGCGGCGGCTGCGGCGCCAAGGTGGGGGCCACCACCCTGTCCCGGGCGCTCTCGAGCCTGACGCCCGTCGACCGGGAAGAGGTGCTGGTCGGCCTGCACGCGCCAGACGACGCCGCCGTGGTGCGGGTCCCACCGGGCAAGGACATGGTCCATACCGTGGACTTTTTCCGCGCCTTTATCGACGACCCCTATATTTTTGGCAAGGTGGCCGCCAACCACGCCCTGGGCGATATCTTCGCCATGGGCGCCGAGGCCCAGACCGCAACAGCCGTGGCCACCGTCCCCCAGGGGCTGGAGTCCAAGGTGGAGGATACGGTGTTCCAGATGATGAGCGGTGCCGTGGAGGTGTTGAACGAAGCCAACTGCGCGCTGGTCGGTGGCCACACCGGCGAGGGCCGGGAACTGGCCCTGGGTTTTGCCGTCAACGGCCTGATTGATTCCGGGGGCGCCAACGCCCTGACCAAAGGCGGCCTGCAGGCCGGCCAGGTGCTGCTGCTCACCAAACCCATCGGCACCGGCACCCTGTTCGCGGCTCTGCCGCAACTGAAGATCAAGGGGCGCTGGATCGACGCGGCCTTGAACAGCATGGTCCAGTCCAACCTCGCCGCCGCCCGCTGCCTGCGCGAGTATGGCGCTACCGCATGCACCGACCTGACGGGCTTCGGCCTTCTCGGCCACCTGGTGGAAATGACCCGCCCCTCGGGCGTGGATGCGGAGCTAGACCTCAACGCCCTACCCCTGCTGGAGGGCGCCGAGCAGACCGTGGCTGCCGGCGTGTTGAGCTCGCTGCAACCGGCCAACGTGCGATTGCGCCGGGCCATCCGGGACCAGGAAAAGTGGGTTGATCACCCACGCTACCCGCTGTTGTTTGACCCCCAGACCGCCGGGGGCCTGCTGGCCAGCGTTCCACTGGAGCAGGCCGAGGAGTGCGTCAGGGCCCTGCAGGCGCTGGGCTACCCCCACACCGCCGTGATCGGCCGGGTTCTGGAGGCCGGGGATGCGCTTGAGCCCATCAGCCTGAAGTGACGACCTAGAGATAGAAACTGATCACTATTGACTATTATTGACCGGAAACTTATGCTTTCCGGTGCCTGGACACGCCTGGAGAAAACCGGGCGTCACTCACTGCCACACTCAACTGATGGTCATAACATGATAAAACCGCCAATCAACCTCGCTTTTATTTTCTCTTCGACATTCCTCATTTCATGCGGCATTGCCGACCGCAACCATCAAGGTGGCGAATGGCAAACGCTGTTCAACGGCCGCGACCTGGATGACTGGGTGGTGAAGCTGCATCGTCATGAACTGGGCGATAATTACGCGGACACCTTTCGGATCGTGGATGACGTCATCCAGGTCAACTACGACCAATACGATGAGTTTGGCGAGCGCTTCGGTCATCTTTTTTATAAAGAGCCTTTTTCGTCCTACCACCTGAAGTTTGAATACCGGTTCACCGATCAGTGGCTCGAGGATGCGCCCAGCTACGCTTACCGGAACAGCGGCATCATGTTCCACTCCCAGGCCCCGGGCACCATACTCAAAGATCAGGACTGGCCCATCTCGGTGGAATATCAGATGCTGGTATCGAGAGGCGACGGCGAGCCACGTCCGACCGGGAACATGTGTTCTCCGGGCACAGACGTGGTCTATGAGGGTGAAGTGGACGAGCGTCACTGCATCAACTCATCCTCCGACACCTACAAGACCGGCGAATGGATCCAGGGCGAGCTGATTGTCCATGGAGACTCGCGGGTCATCCACAAGGTCAATGGAGAGACAGTTCTGGAATACAGCCAACCCCAGATTGGCGGTGGCGTTGTGGGCGGTTATGACCCCGACATCAAGCGTGATGGTGCTCCGCTCACCGAGGGCTATATCGCGCTGCAGTCGGAGGGGCAGGGCATTGAGTTCAGGGACATAAAGATCAAACCGCTGGATTGAACTCCCCCACCGAAGATCCCACAGAGGCGCCTACTCCTTCGGGGCGCCCAATCCCCGATTTATGGTCTACACTGGAACGATAACAAGCAATACCCGTTAAACCGTGGTTTCCAGGCGGTAACCCGTCGTCAGAGGTTTCCCTACCCTCTCTCCCGTGCCCCCGCACGGTGCGTGCGGTAGACCAACGAAGGAGATGCAAGGTGATTAAACGCATTGTGGTCGGCATTGTCGGCCTGGTCATTGTGGTGTTCATCGTTCTGTTACTGCTGGCCTGGGAGAGCGATATTGCACCGCAATCACCGCCAGGGGCAGAGACCTTTTCCCAGGAGCGGATTGATCGGGGACGGGTTCTCGCCGGTATCGGCAACTGCCAGAGCTGTCACACCACCGACACCGACCAACCCTATGCCGGTGGGCTGGCGTTCGAGACCGGGTTCGGCACCCTCTACTCCACCAATATTACGCCTGATCCCGACACCGGGATCGGCCAATGGTCCCAGGAAGCCTTCAACCGGGCCATGCGCGAAGGGGTTTCCCGCGACGGTTCACACCTCTTCCCCGCTTTCCCCTACCCCCACTTTGCCAATGTCAGCGAGCAGGACCTGGAAGACCTCTACGCCTACACAATGACCCGCGAGGCCATCAGCGCCGAGCCCCCGGACAACACCCTGCGCTTTCCCTTCAGTATCCGCCTGCTTCAGGCCGGCTGGAAGCTGCTGTACTTCGACGGCCCCACCCTGGCAGGAGATGCCAGCCGCGGCGAATATCTGGCCGAGGGCCTGGGCCACTGCTCCGCCTGCCATACGCCTCGCAACTCGGTGGGCGCTGAAGCGGAAGGCCAGGACTACGATGGCGCCCTGATCAATGACTGGTTTGCGCCGGCACTGAGCGCCAAGCAAAGTACGCCGGTGGCCTGGACCGAGGATGAACTCTTTCTGTATTTACGCAACGGTGTATCGGTTTACCACGGCGTGGCGGCGGGCTCCATGGCTGATGTGGTCCATCAGGGGTTGGTCGAAGCCAGCGACGAGGATATCCGGGCACTGGCCCGCTATTTCCACGACATCAATGGTGGGGGTAGCGACGCGCAGGCGGCCAGCCAGTCGGCAACGGCCATTCGCACGGCCCAGGAGCGAACCGCCAATAGCTTGAGTCGGGGTGAGGCGCTGTTCACCGACGGCTGCGCCAGCTGCCACTACAACAACCCGGACGAGCCGAACATCATGCGCCCGGAAATGAGCCTCAACAGCTCGGTCACCGCCGATGACCCGACCAACCTGATTCGCTTCACCCTCGAGGGTATTTCCGATGAAGCAGGCATCCAGGGTGTGGTGATGCCAGGCTACGCCTACTGGAGCAATGCTGACCTGGTGGCCCTGTTTGAATTCCTGCGGGAAACCCACACCGACCGTCCCGCCTGGGACAATCTGGAACAACGTATTCAAGCGCTGCGCGAACACGCCGGCAACGGGAAGGAGTAACAGACCATGAGCACCACATTCACACTCAATGGGCAAAAGGTCACGCTGGATGTGACCGACGACACCCCGCTGCTCTGGGGCATTCGCGATGACGCGGGCATGACCGGCACCAAATTCGGCTGTGGCATCGGCCTGTGCGGCGCCTGCACCGTACTGGTAAACGGCCGGGCGACGCGCTCCTGCATCACGCCGGTGAGCCAGGTGGCTGGCGCCGAGATTACCACCATCGAAGGCCTGGACGAGGACGGCCAACACCCGCTGCAGAAAGCCTGGGTGGAAACCCAGACCCCGCAGTGCGGCTACTGCCAGTCCGGACAGATCATGCAGGCTGCCGCCATGCTCAAGGACTTCCCCAACCCGACCGATGAACAGATCAACCAGGTGATGAGCGGCAACCTGTGCCGGTGCATGGCCTATGTGCGCATTCGCGAAGCGATCAAGATCGCCGCCGCCGAAATGCGCGGCGGCGTTCAGATCCAGGAGGGTGCCACTAATGAATAAGTTATTCCGCTCCCTGCTCAACCCCGATGTGGGTGCCGTCAATCACGGCCCCAGCCTGAGTCGCCGCGGCTTTCTGATCGGCGCGGCCGGCGCGGGCATCACCCTCGCTTTCTACCGTCCCGGGCTGAGCTTTGCCCAGCCCGAAGAGGTGATCGAAAACCAGATGTTTGAACCGACCATCTGGTATCAGATCGAAAACGACGGGCGCATCATCGTCAATATTGCCGAGGCTGAAATGGGTCAGCATGTGGGCACCGCCCTGGCCCGGATTGTCGCGGACGAACTGGAAGCCGACTGGTCCAAAGTCGAACTGCACCATGTCGACAGCGACCCCAAGTGGGGCATGATGGTGACCGGAGGCAGCTGGTCGGTATGGCAGAACTTCATGCCGCTCAGTCGCGCCGGCGCCGCCGGGCGGCAGGTGCTGATCGAAGAGGGCGCGCGTCTGATGGGCGTCGACCCCGGTCAGTGCCGCGCACGCAACAGCGAGGTGATCGCAGGCAACCAGTCGATCACTTACGCCGAGATCGTGCAGCGCGGTAATCTCTCGCGCACTTTCAGTGAAGAGGAACTGGAAAACATCGAAGTCAAAAAAGCCTCGGACCGTCGCCTGATCGGTCATGAAACCCGGGCACTGGATATCCCCGATAAAACCGATGGCAGCAGCCTGTACGGCATTGATGCGACGGTCGATAACATGGTGTACGGCCGCCCTCTGATTCCGCCCACCCGCTATGGTGCGACCATCAACAGCATCGACGACAGCGAGGCGAAAAACGTCGAGGGTTATCTGCAGACCATTCAACTCAACGACCCGACCGATACCGTGCCCGGTTGGGCCGTGGTGATTGCCACCTCGTTTTATGCCGCGAGTAAAGCGGCCAGTAAAATCAAAGTGGACTGGACGGCCGGTGAGACCGCCAAGGTCGGTGAGCAGGACATTCTCGATCGTGGTCGCGAGCTGATTGAGGGCAGCGACAGCGGTGCTCTCGTCGTGGATGAAGAGGGCGTCGACGATGCCTTCAACAATGCCGATTCGGTGCTTGAACAGGATTACATTGCCCACACGGTGTTGCACTTTCAGCTCGAGCCGGTCAATGCACTGGCCTACCAGAAAGAGGGCATCTGGGAAATTCACACCGGTAATCAATGGCAATCACTTATTCTGCCGACACTCGCCAACGCACTGGATGTTGCGGAAGACAAAGTCATCATGCGCACCTATATGCTCGGCGGCGGTTTTGGTCGCCGCCTCAACGGCGACTACGCTGTGCCCGCCGCTCTGGCAGCAAAGGCCCTGGACCGCCCGGTCAAACTGGTGTTCACCCGCGAGGACGACGCCCGTTTTGATTCGGTGCGTTCCCCAGCCTACCAGCGGATGCGCATGGCGTTCGACGCCGAAGGCAACCCCATCGGCATGGAACACCACGCCGCCGCCGGTTGGCCCACCCAGGTGATGGTGCCGGGCTTCATGCCCGAGGCCACCAACGGTGAGAAGTTCGACCCCTTTGCGATTCAGGGCGCGGCCCACTGGTACTCGGTGGGCGCGCACCGGCTGCGGGCGATCTCCAATGATCTGGCCAACAAGACTTTCCGCCCCGGCTGGCTGCGCTCGGTGGGCTCTGGCTGGGTGAACTGGGCCCTGGAGTCTTTTATGGATCAGGCTGCGCACAAAGCCGGGAAGGACCCGATTGATTTCCGCCTGGCGCTGCTCAAGGCCGAAGGTAAAAACGCCGGGGAGGCGCCCAATTCGGTGGGCGGTGCCAGCCGTCAGGCGAATGTGCTGCGCCGGGTGCGGGAGCTTTCCGAGTGGGGCCAGGAGATGCCGACCGATACCGGGCTGGGGGTTTCCACCAGCTATGGTCAGGAGCGCAATATGCCGACCTGGACCGCCTGTGTGGCGAAGGTGCATGTGGACCGCAGCACCGGGGAGGTCACTTTGCAAAAGCTCACTCTGGTGACCGATGCCGGCACGGTGGTGCATCCGGATGGCGCCCGCGCTCAGGTGGAGGGGGCGGCTTTGTGGGGGGCCAGTATGGCGCTGCACGAGGGGACAATGTTCGAGAACGGGGAGGTGAAGGATCGGAATCTGAATACTTATTCACCGATGCGGATTCGGGATGTGCCGGAGATTGAGCAGGAGTTTGTCGACAGTACGGAGATGGCAGTGGGCCTGGGTGAACCGGCGACCACGGTGGTCGGTCCGGCGATTGGCAATGCGATTTTTGCAGCGGTCGGCGTTCGCATGACGGAGCTTCCGATTCGACGCGAAGCGGTGTTAGCAGCGTTGAAGACCTAATGGAGGGAGCGTAATGTCCGGCTCAGGATGGGGGACGTTGTTTCCAGACACGCCGTAAATACATCCCTGTAGGCTCGCGTCGCGGAGTCCCGCCGCTTACGGTCTGGAAACAACGTCCCCCACCCTGTGCCTCAGTGCTTCGGAAAGAGTTTTGTGGAGTACGCTTCGTTGTACCGAAAAAGCACTAGGTGATTAAGCGAAATGGCATGACGTTTACCTCGGAGGTTGGAGGAGGGGACGTTACGACATCACCAGATCATCCGGCCTGTCCACATCCCGCAATACTCCAACGTCCGCTACTGTAATCAAGCGGCAGGCGTTGTGGTGCTTTTGGATGATCGTGCGTGCGCCCATATCGCCCTGGAGTCCGGCCAGCTCGGGCCAGAACTGGCGGCCGAAGATGACCGGGTGGCCGGCGTTGCCGTCGTATATCGGGCGAACGATGGTGTTTTCGGTGGCCTTGGGCAGGAGTGTGGCGAAGGCATCGGGTTTGATCCAGGGCATATCGCCCAGTAGCACGGCGGCGGCTGTAGCGCGGTGGGAGTGTGTCAGCAGATGCTGAAAGGCCACGCCGATGCTGGTACCCAGACCGATGGGGGTTTCCGGGGCGCGGATGATGGCTTCGGAATTCAATTCGAGTGCCGCCGCGTTGTCGCCTGCCCGGATAACCACATAGGTCTCATGGAAAAGGGGTTGTGCCATGGCGGTGGTGGCCTGGAGCAGGGTCTGCCCGTCTGCCAGGGTGGCACTGCGCTTGTCCGAGCCGAACCGGGTGGAGTACCCGGCGGCCATGATCAGGCCGACGATGTCATCAGAGCGCATCGCGCGGTTGGCCCCGGTGTACGCGGATGATATCGGCCATTACCGCCAGGGCAATTTCGGCCGGGGTTTTACTGCCGATGGCCAGACCGATGGGCATGTGCAATCGCTCGATGTCCGCCTCGCTCAGCCCCCCGGAGCGGCGCAAGCGTTCGGCGCGATTGGCGGAGGTTTTGCGCGACCCCATGACGCCGATGTAGAACGCTTCGGTGCGCACCGCTTCCATCACCGCCAGGTCGTCGATTCTCGGGTCGTGGGTCAGGGCCACTACCGCCGTGGCGGCGTGCGCCTGCTGTTCGACATAGAGTGAGGGCAGCACGGCCTCGACGCGCACGCCGGGCACGTTGAAGCTGGCCACTTCATCGTCGCGCGGGTCGCACACAATGACATCGAACCCCAGAGCCTGGGCGAACTCCGCGCAGGCGGCCGAGACCGGGCTGATGCCGGCAATGATCAGGCGCAGGGTGGGTCCCACCCGGATCCGCACGCTCTGCTCGTCCCTTTCAACCCGGGGTCCCAGCGCCGAACCTTCGGTGAACGCGGGTTCGCCATTGTCCAGAGTCACCAAGCGGATCAACGACTGCTGGCCCTTCATGGCCTGAGCCAATGCCTGAAGATGCGCGCGATGCTCGGGCGTCGCCGTCAGTCGCTCGACCAGAACATCCAGCACCCCGCCGCAAGGCAAGGTGACTTTGGGCCCGGAGACCTCATCGTTACCATAGCGGATCTGGGAGAGCGGTTGGTGAAACGCTCCCTCGCGCAGCCGGGTGAGAAAGTCCTCCTCCACGCAGCCACCGGAGAGTGAACCCACATGCTGGCCGTCGGCGCGAGCCACCATCATGGAGCCGGGCTCCCGGGGCGAGGAGCCGAAGGTGGCGAGCACGGTGCACAGCCAGACGGGCTCGCCCTGATCCAGCCATTCCAGAGCCCGTTCGATCACTTGCAAGTCCAGGTGCTGCATAGGGTCGTACTACCTCAGGTCATCGGTTTCCCTACAGCATAGCCGAGTCGATGACGACTGTCCCGCCCTGGCGGGGTACACTAACGATTCCGAGCCGACATTGATTCACTCTATGCCCACATCACTGCCTCTGGTTTATCACCCGGCGTACAGCTTTCCCTTTCCCGAGCGACACCGCTTTCCCATGGCGAAATTTGGCTTGTTGACCGAGTACTTGCGCGGGACCGGCATTCTGCGCCCGGAGAACAGCTTCCGCCCGGGGCCCTGCAAGCCGCTATGGCTGGAGCAGACTCACTGTCCGGATTACCTGCAGCGCTTTATCAACCAGAGCCAATCGCCCCGGGAGCTGCGGCAGATGAACCTGCCCTGGAGTGAAGCTCTGGTGAAGCGCACCCTGATCGCGCCCTCGGGTACCGTGCTGGCCGCGCAGCTGGCGTTGCACTCCGGCCTGGCCTGCCATCTGGCCGGCGGCACTCATCACGCCCATTACGATTACGCCTCCGGTTTCTGTATCCTCAATGATCTTGCGGTCGCGGCCCGGGTACTGATTCGCCAAAGCGGCGTCGCGCGGGTACTGATTTTCGATTGCGATGTTCACCAGGGAGACGGCACCGCCGCGCTTCTGGCGGACGAGCCCCGCGCCTTCACCTGCTCCCTGCACTGCGATAACAACTTTCCCTTCGACAAGCAGCGCAGCGACCTGGATGTACCACTGCCCGACGGGATGGGCGATGAGGACTATCTGCGAGTGGTGAGCCGAACGCTGGATCAGGTGATAGCGGATTTTCAGCCCGAGATCGTCCTATACGATGCGGGGGTGGACGTCTACAGGGGCGACCCGCTCGGACGCCTGAACATCACCGAGGCGGGCATTCGCGAGCGCGACCGCCGGGTGTTGAGCGAGCTGCTCAAGCGGGGCATTCCGGTAGCGACGGTGATTGGGGGCGGCTACGATGACGATCGCCCTACCCTGGCCCGGCGCCACGCCATTGTGGTGGAGGAGGCAGCGAAGTTGAAGAGATAGCGGCTCCACATGGGTGCCCTACGGGCCATAGCGCCTGTGGTTTACAATATCCATTCAAGCAAAAAACAATGAACTGAGAGAGAGCCATCAACCATGAAAATCGGATACCGTATTGTTGTATGTTTGCTGTTCTCACTGCTGGCGACATTGCCCGCGAGAGCCGATGTTGTGTACGAAATGACCGTCGCACAAGACGGCGGCGGCGATTACAAAACCATTCAGGCCGCAATTGACAACACCAAGGCCTTTCCGGACAAGCGCATTACCATTCACATCAAAAACGGCGTCTACCGGGAAAAGGTTCACGTTTACGAGTGGAACCCGATGGTCTCACTGATTGGCGAGGACGCCGAGAAAACCATCATCACCTGGGACGATCATTTCAAACAGATCGATCTGGGCCGCAACAGCACCTTTCACACTCCCACCCTGCAGGTGGATGGCGACGATTTTCACGGCGAAAACCTCACTATCGAAAACACCGCCGGCCCGGTAGGCCAGGCGGTCGCCCTGGCGGTCAATGCAGATCGGGTCAGTTTTTACGACAGCCGCTTTCTGGGCCATCAGGATACGGTCTACCTCACCGGAGAGGGCAAGCGCCAGTATTTCAGGAACTGTTATATCGAGGGCACCACCGATTTCATTTTTGGTCGCGCCACGGCGGTGCTCGATCAGTGCCGGATTCACTCGCTGAGTGACTCCTACATTACTGCGGCCTCCACACCGGAGAATGTCGAACACGGCTTTGTGTTTCTGGATACAACCCTGACCGCCGCTGAAGACGTATCGGAGGTCTACCTCGGGCGTCCCTGGCGAGACTTTGCGCAGACGGTGTTTCTCAACACCGAGATGGGCGCACACATCAAACCGGAGGGCTGGCACAACTGGTCCAAACCGGAAGCGAAAAGCACTGTTTTCTACGGCGAATACAACAGCCGCGGGCCGGGTGCGTCACCGGAGAAGCGGGTAGAGTGGCAAACCACACTGAGCGATAAACAGGCCGACGATTATACGCTGGAGACGGTGCTGGGCGAGGATGGCTGGTTCCGCGACCGCTAAGCCAGTGGACGGGGTCAGGCTTCAGCGGGGGCGCCACCGCCGCGGCGGTGAGGGCCCCACAAGCACGCCAGCAGCATGATCAGCCCGGCCACCGTGGCGATCATCCCGGCGGCGCTGAGCGACATCTCCAGTCCCAGCCAGATCAGCCCGTGACCCGCCAACAGATAACCCAGCACGGCGGAGATCAGGGCAAACAACTGGCTCCAGGCGATCTGCGCCCCCAGATGATTGGTCATCAGGCGCGCGGCGGCCGCCGGGCAGATGAACATGGCGATCACGATAATGGAGCCCACCGCTTCAAACGCCGCAATCGCCGCCACCGCGACCATGGACACCAGTAACAGATCCACCAGGGCCGGACGGGCACGGACGCTGGCCGCAAACTCCGAATCAAAACTGCCCACAATCAGGTGGCGTCGGAACACCAGCACAAACACCAGCACCACCAGCGCGACCGAACTGACGCGCGCCAGTTGCGGCGGCAGATCGGCCAGCGCGACCGGGTCGAACAGGGACGCGAGACCGACGCCCTCGAACCAGATCAGGCTCTCCAGGTTACCGTAGAGCGCGTGTTGCACATCAATGTGCACACCGCTGGCGTGGCTCATTTCCAGCAACAGCACCCCCAGCGCAAACAGGCTGGTAAAGGTCACCCCCATGGCCGCGCTGATTTCCACCCGCCCCAAGCGGCGGATGGCTTCAATCATGACCACGGTCACCAGCGCCGAAACGCCCGCGCCCAACATCATGGCCGTGGAGGCGATGGTGCCGGTCAGCAGAAAGCTGGCCACAATCCCCGGCAGCGCGACATGACTGATGGCATCACTGATCAGACTCTGGCGACGCAGCACCAGGAAGTTACCCAGCAGCGCACAGGTCATGCTGATGATAATGGCCACGGTCATCGGCACCAGGCTGAACATCATGAAGTCGCTCATGCCGACTCCCCCTGTGGCGGCAGCCGTTGCTCGAGGGCATTGATGGCATCGGGCGGCAAGACCTGGGATATCGGCTCCAGGCCCGCGTGTTCGTGATGCAGGGCATCGCCCGGAAAGAGCTGCCGGTACAGTGCCCAGAGCCGCTCCTCGTGCTCGGCATCGCGGGCGGCGGCCTGCCCCTGGGCCGTGGCTACACCGTCACGCCGGATGTGCCCTGCCCGGCGCAGCAACCGCAGGGTCAGTCCATCAAAAATCGGCTCGCTGCGCGACATGGACAGCAGCCCCTGGCGCAGGTGCACCCGCCGACGAAACCGTTGATGGGCCATCAAACTGGCAAAAACCCCGCGCCGGGGGGCAGCCAGAAACGACACCAGAAAAATCCCAAAGGCGGACAGGACAATCAGAGAGCCGGTGGGAAGGCTCTCACGGGCGCTTGACAGAGTCACTCCCAGGTAGGCCGAAAGGGCGCCCAATACGGCGGCGAGCGCCACCATTCTCGGGGGGCGGTTGGTCCAGAAGCGGGCACTGACCGGTGGGGTGATGGTGAGCGCAACGATCAGAATCAGGCCCGTGACTTTCAGGCCGATCACCACGACCGCCATCAGCAACATCAGCAGCAACAGATCGGCGCGCCAGGTGTTGACGCCCTGGGTCTGGGCAAAGTCCGCATCAAAGCAGACCAGCAGAAACTCCCGGCGCAGGACAAAGATGGCCGCCAGCAGGCCCAGCGCACAGACCGCTATCAGCATCGCTTCCGCCGCCAGCATCCCCGCCGTGGAGCCGACCAGATATCCGGTCAGCCCCGACTGGCCGGTGACGTTCATGGACTGAATCACCGTGATCAGGACCACACCAAAGGCAAAGAAGGTGGACAGGACCGCGCCGATGGCCGCATCTTCGCCCAGGCGCGTGCGGGCGCTGACCAACTGCACCAGCCAGAGCCCCAGGGCGGAGCTGAGCGCCGCTCCCAGTAACAACCCGGGCAGCCAGCGTCCATCCCCCTGAATCAACCCGATGAGAATGAATGCCAGCGCCAGCCCCGGCAGGGTGGCGTGAGTGATGGCATCGCTCACCAGGGAGCGCTTGCGCAACAATACAAAGGCACCAATCATGCCCGCACTGGCACCCAACAACATGGCCCCCACCGTCACCAGCGTGGTGTTGTAGCCCGAGGAAAAAGCCAATGCCCGCCACCAGGCTTCCATCACGTGGCTCCCGGGGTCGCCAGGGCGGCGGGCACCAGCCGTTCCAGTTGGACCGGGTTGAGGCGGCCGCCGTAAGTGGCCTGCAGGTTTTCGGCGCTGAATACCCGGTCCACCGGCCCGGCGGCCACCCGCCTGACGTTGAGCAACAAGACTTCATCGAAGTAGTCGCGCACCGTGGACAGGTCGTGGTGGACACAGAGCAGCGTCCGCCCCTCGGCGCGCAGTTGTTTTAACACTTCAACAATCGCCTTTTCGGTGGCGGCATCCACGCCGGCGAAGGGTTCATCGAGAATGGTCAACTCCGCCTGCTGAACCAGCGCCCGGGCCAGAAAGACCCGCTGCTGTTGACCGCCCGAGAGCTCTCCGATCTGCCGCTCGGCAAAGGCTTCCATCCCCACCCGTGTCAGGCTCTCCATGGCCTGGTCGGTGTGGCGGCGACGGGTCAGTTGCCACCAGCGCAACTGGCGAAACAGTCCCATGGTCACGACATCGATCACGGTGGCAGGAAAGTCCCAGTCCACGCTGTTGCGCTGCGGCACATAGGCAATGTGTTCGGTCATCTGCTCCAGAGGACGTCCGAACACCCGCACATCGCCGGTCAGGCGACGGGTGACCCCGAGGGCGGCCTTGAGCAGGCTCGACTTTCCCGCCCCGTTGGGGCCGACAATGGCGGTCATGCTGCCGGGCCTGACCACAAAGTCCACGGAATAGACCACCGGCCGGTGATCGTAACTGACCGTGAGGCCCTGTATGGCCAGGGGGCTGGCGGCGACCGTATCGCTGATTTTGCCGGTCACGTTCATTCACTCGCCCCGGCCTGTTGCAGGCGGCCCAGACGGCCACCCTCGGGAACCTCTCCGCCCAGCGCGCGGGCGATCACGCTCACGTTGTGGTCAATCATGCCCAGCCAGGTCCCCTCATAGCGCCCGGCCGGGCCCATGGCATCGGAATACAGCTCACCGCCAATTTCGACCCGATGGTCGCGGGCGGCGGCGCCTTCGATCAACGCCCGGATATTGCGGTCCGACACCGATGATTCGATAAAAATGGCGCCGATCTGTCGCTCCACCAGCAGATCCACCAAGGTTTCGATCCTCGACAGGCCGGCCTCACTCTCGGTGGAAAATCCCTGAATGCCCAGGACTTCAAAGCCGTAGGCATCCCCGAAATAGCCGAACGCATCGTGGGCGGTCACCAGAACCCGCTTCTCCTCCGGCACACTGTTCAATATTTTCTGCGCGTAGGCATCCAGCTTCTCCAGCTCGGCCAGGTAGGCCTCCGCCCGCTGGTCGAAGCCCTCTTTATGCTCGGGACTGAGTTCGGCCAGCGCCTGGCGTACCGCCTCGACCACGTAGCGCCAGCGACCGGGATCCATCCAGACGTGCGGGTCGGACTGGTTCTGGTACTGCTCATCGGCCAGCCGCAAACGCTCGGGCACGTTTTCCGCCACCGCGTAGACCGGGCGACGCTCGGCCAGGCGGTTCAGAAACTCCTCCAGCTGGGCTTCCAGATAGAGACCGTTCCAGAACACGGCATCGGCACGGCTCAGAGCGGTAATATCGCTGCGCGTCTGGCGGTACAGGTGAGGGTCCACACCGGGGCCCATCAGTCCCTTGACCTCCACCGGCTCGCCCCCGACTTCGCGCACCACATCGGCCACCATGCCGGTCGTTGCCACCACCTGCAGGCGGGACTCCGCCATGGCGGGCAAAGCCCCAAATAGACCGGCCAAAAGCCAGATCGCCGGAAGACCTATACGCTTGATCAGCGCCACAAAAAAACTCCTCTGAAAAAATACGCCCGACAGTGCTTCGATCGGCACCGACCCTGCGCTTGCAGTGTACGTGCCGCCAATGCGGGCCATGTTATCAGGCTGTAAGCACAGATTAACCTGTCAGCCCCCCTTTGTTAACTTTTCTTGTCTTATGCGTGCAATAGCGCCAGAACCGCGCGAGAGGCGCCAACCCGCCTCACTCTGGGCCACGCCAATCCGGTTGTGCCCGTTTTAAGGGGTTTTTCTTCACACACTCGAGCACCATTTTGAAACATCAAGCCGGATTTTTCCGCGCAACCGCACCAATAGGGCGCCAACAATAAATGCTCAGCGGGTTACGACTGGCTTAATTTATCCTTAAAAATCAGACATTTGAAGACAACAACCTGGGCTGGGGTGGTTTTTGCTCCAGCCAGGGGCACAGCGCTCCCGTCGGGGGCCTCGCATCCACCCACACAGTCAGAGAGCTCTATGTCTTACTTACTGCCTTCAGAATTTGCCACCAAGATGGTGGACGCCGGTGAATCAAAAATCTATATGGCCACCCGGGATGCCCTGATCAGGGCGTGCATGGCGGGCGCCATTCTGGCCATTGCCGCCGTATTCGCAGTGACCGTCTCCGTGCAGACGGGCTACCCGATCATCGGCGCCATCCTGTTCCCCGTGGGCTTCTGTATCCTGTACCTGATGGGCTTTGACCTTCTGACCGGCGTGTTTGTTCTGACCCCATTGGCCTGGGCCGACAAACGCCCGGGAGCATGGGGACGATCTGCAGCAGGACCCGGTTCAGATTGAACGGTTTTTGATGGAAGAGTGGATCGCCCGGCGCGTTGACAGCCCCCACGTGGTCAAACCCTGTCTGCAGGATCGCAAGCGTCACTACCTCTATACGGTCACCGAGTTCATCGATTGAGCGCGACCCGATACTGTTCTGGAAAAACCTCTCGCTGATCCTGTGCCTGATGATCGTGGCGCTTCTGATAACGCATTATTAGCGAAATAAAACAATAAAAAACGACAACACTTCACGTCATTCATCTCGCAAACATTATTTCGACGACAAACTTTAAAATTACACGGCATCACGGCGCCGACCATTCGACGAGCACTGTCGTTTTAATTTTCTTTTAGTCCTTTTTTTCACCCTCTTTTTATCTTTCTTAATAAATAAACACCCAACTAATCTCGATTGATAATTAAAAAAAGAAGTACGTCATAGTATGGGAATATCGCCCTTTGCAAGTAACCGATTTCAGTTACCATGTCGATCGCCCTTATCGGCTGTGAACCAGAAAGGTCTCGAACGAATCGAGCCATTTTTCGGGTGAAGTAGGGTCATGAAAGTCAGGTCGTCAATCGGTCATTGACGCATCGCCTGGCTTGGCCGTCGCCGACTCTGCGACAGCTTTTGGCTCGCACAACCGAAGGGCGAACAGAGCGCTCACCACCCAACATTGTGAATAAACAATGGTGAGCGCCTTCTTGAGTGAAATGACCAACCAGGAGATAAAGACAAATGATAACCACAAAGTACAAAGGCAATGGCTTGGCAGTCGCAATGCTGAGCTTGGGCCTGGCAGCGGTCAGTCAGGGCGCTGCCGCCCAGGCGGATAATTGCGAATATGTCATTACCAACGAATGGGGCAGCGGAGCGACTGCAGCGATCCGGATCAACAACAATGGTTCCACGGCCATCAATGGCTGGGATGTCAGCTGGGCGTACGACAACAATGTTGTCACCAACAGCTGGAATGCCGACGTCAGTGGCGACAATCCCTACACCGCCACCGACCTGGGCTGGAACGGCACCATTCAACCCGGCGAATCTGTGGAAATCGGCATGCAGATCGACGCCAATGGCGGCAGCGTTGAAACACCTCAGCTGAACGGCGCCGCCTGTGAGGGTGACGGCGGTGACACCAGCAGTTCCGCTCCCGCCAGCTCTTCCTCAAGCGCAGCCACCAGCAGCGAACCGGCCACCGATGGTCAGATGTGTGACTGGTACGGCACCACCTACGAGCTGTGCGACAGTCAGAACAGCGGCTGGGGCTGGGAAGATGGTCAGAGCTGTATTGGTGCCACCACCTGTAGCGATCAGCCCGACCCCTACGGCATTATCGGTGGCAGCACATCCAGTGCGCCCGCCAGTTCCAGCAGCTCCGCCCCGGAGTCTTCTTCAAGCTCTTCGGTTCCCGCCAGCAGTTCTTCTTCAGTGGCGGTGAGTTCAAGCAGCAGCGAATCTTCCAGCAGCGTACCGTCTTCCAGCTCGTCCAGCGCGCCGAGCACCGACGGCACCTTCCGCGTTGACGACAGCGGCAACATCACCCAGAACGGGGAAGAGTATCCGGTCCAGTGTTCCGCCTGGTTCGGTCTGGAAGGTCAGCATGAACCCGTGGACGCCGAGAACAACCCCGATGGCGCGCCCATGGAGTTGTATGTCGGCAATATGTGGTGGGTCGATTCCGGTCGCACCATTCAGCAGACCATGGATGAAATTACCGCTCAGGGTATCAACACCATCCGTCTGCCCATTGCGCCACAGACGCTGGACCCGAACGACCCCCAGGGTACTGGCGATGTCCGTGAAGGCGGTGTGCTGAAGAACCACGAATCGGTTCAGCAGGACAATGCCCGTCAGGCCATGGAAGACTTCATCGTCCAGGCTGATGAGAACGGCATCAACGTGATCATCGACATCCACTCCTGCTCCAACTACGTGGGCTGGCGTGCCGGTCGTCTGGATGCCACTCCTCCCTACGCGGATGCCGAGCGCGAGAACTATGACTTCAAGCGCGAAGGTTATTCCTGTGGTGCGGTAGACGATCCCGATGTTCAGGTTGACCTGTACAACGAAGAGCTGTGGCTGGACGACCTGCGTGAAATCGCCGGTCTGTCCGAGCAGCTGGGCGTTGACAACATCATGGCCATCGACATCTTCAACGAACCCTGGGATTACACCTGGGCCGAGTGGAAGGAACTCTCCGAGACAGCCTATCAGGCAATCGACGAAGTCAACTCGGATGTCCTGATCATGGTGGAAGGTATTGCTGGCGGCACTTCCGCCGGTGAAGAAGTGCCTCACGGTTCGGAAGAGACCAACCCCAACTGGGGCGAGAACCTCTATCCGTTTGCCGACGCGCCGCTGGATATTCCCAAAGAGCGTCTGATCCTGTCACCGCACACCTATGGTCCCTCTGTGTTCGTTCAGAAGCAGTTCATGGACCCGGCACAGCCCGAGTGTGAGGGCCTGGAAGGCGATGCCGCCGGCGAAGCCGACTGTAATATCGTGATCGACCCCGAGCGCATTCGCGCCGGCTGGGATGAGCACTTCGGCTATCTGGCCGACCAGGGCTACGCCATGATCATCGGTGAGTTCGGTGGCCACGTTAACTGGCCCGCCGATGCGCCCCCACGTCATCGTACCCTTTGGGATCACATCGACGCCGGTATCGATATGGAGTGGCAGAACGCTCTGGTCGACTACATGGTCGAGAAAAACATCGAAGGCTGCTACTGGTCCACCAACCCCGAGTCCGAGGACACCGGTGGTCTGTATAAGCACGCCTATGACCCGGTCAGCAATACCGATGCCTGGGGCACCTGGGAAGGCTTCGAAGAGGAGAAGTGGAACCTTCTGTTTGAACTGTGGGACAACTGAGTTGACTCATTGACCCGGTGAGAAGCCCCGAGGCTGGCAACCCCTCAGCCTCGGGGCTGATCACAAACAGCGAAAACATGAGCAGGGACGCTCATCCCCACCAGAATGCAACATCCTACCTCGATTGATCCAATACCTGACCGACAACCTGAGCCAGAGCCTGCCGCTCCGCTTCCGGCCGGAACATCGGCGCACGCCGACTGACCTGTTCTCTGAGTCGCTCCAACCAGACTGAATCCCGCTCGGCACGCAGCAGACATTCCCTCAGCGCCGTGGTGTGGGTGACCGGGTAATAGCCGACGTAGTCTTCTCCCAGCAGTCCCCGGTTACCGGCAATATCCGAGGCGATCACCGGCAGACCGGCCACGCAGGCCTCACTCACCACATTGGCCCCGCCTTCCATTCGGGAGCTGATCACCATGACCCGGGCCCGGGCCATCCACTGACGCACACGCCAGCGGGGCTGATCGCCCAGCCAGCGGTAACGCCTGTTGTGGGTCATCTCCTCCCGGGCCGCCTCGGCCCAGTCTTCGGTATGGGCGCCGCCGAGCTGAATCACACGCAGCCTGGAATCCCGGGGCAGGTCACGCACGGCATAGGCGGCCCTGAGGGAGTCCTTTTCCTCGCGCAGATGGCCGGCCACCAGGACATCAAAGGTCCGGGCGGAGGGGCCCGGGGCTTTGTCCGGCAGCGGCTCGGCCGACTGATGCACCACATGGAGGCGATCAAGATAGCGTTCGGGCAGATTCTCGGGCAGACAGTCGTGCAGACCGACCAAGGCATCGGCGGCGTCCATACTTTCGTATACCATTGCCGGGTCGCTATACTGAAAGCGGTAGACATCGGTCCCGGTCAGTACAAGAATCAACGGACACCGGGGGTAGCGCTGTTTCCAGGCGTTGATGGCACCGTGACTGCGCCAGGCATGCAGCGCCACCAGAAGATCGGGCCTCGGCCCGGAGGGCGACTCGTCCGACAGGCGGATGGAGACTCGATAGCCACTGGCGCGAAGCAATCCAGCCCAGCGGGTCGCCGTCGCCCGATTGCCTGCGCGGGAGCCGGGCACGGCGGGTGTTATCAGAGTAATGAGTGGAGAGTTGGCCACCAGGTCTACCCCTAATGAAGCTTTCACAACGATGAGGTTAGCATGATCACGCCACCGTCGACACACCGAATCGAGGCCGACAGGCTGGCCGAACAGCTGCGCGATGCGCGCCAGAGAAGCCTCGCGTTGCTCGAGGATTTACTGGAAGAGCGCCCGCTCGGGCCGTCGCTCACCATCGTCAATCCACCGCTCTGGGAGCTGGGGCATGTGGGCTTTTTTCATGACTACTTTGCGCTGCGTCAGCTCTATGACCTGCCCGACTACCAGATTCCCGGTGCCGCGCAGCTGTACGATTCCAGCACCATCGCTCACGACGACCGCTGGGAACTGCCGCTGCCCGAGCGGGCCGACGTGTACGACTACCTGGAGCGGGTGCAGCACGCCATGCTGAGCCGCCTGCCCGACAGCGGCCTGGCCAGTGAGGCCCAAAGCTACGTGTACCAGCTCACCGGCTTCCACGAAGACATGCACGGCGAGGCCTTCACCTATACCCGCCAGACGCTCGGCGATCCGCCACCGGCACTGGGATTGCCCCTGACCCACAGCACCCGCCCGCCGGTATCGGACATGGGTACGCTGGAGGGCGATGTGAACATTCCGGGCGGCCGCCACACACTGGGTTCAGACGAGTCTGTTCCCTTCCGGTTTGATAATGAAAAGCCACCAATGGAAGTGGAAGTGCCGCCCTTTGCCATGGCCCGGGCGCCGGTGACCAATACTGAATTTGCCGAGTTCGTCAACGACAACGGCTACGACCGGCGCGAACTCTGGAGTGAGGCAGGCTGGCGCTGGTGCCAACAGGCACAGGCCGAACACCCTGTCTACTGGCGCCGCGGCGCCTCCGGCCAGTGGGAGGAGCGTATTTTCGATCGCTGGCAGCCGTTGGCGCCTTACCAGCCGGTGGTCCATGTCAATCTCTACGAAGCCGAGGCCTGGTGCCAGTGGGCCGGACGACGCCTGCCCACCGAGGCCGAGTGGGAGCTGGCCGCCAGCCGGGCGCCGACAAGCGACGGCCAGGCCCTGGCGCCGGGCAAGCGCCGCTACCCCTGGGGGGATACCTCACCGGACCACCGCCACGCCAACCTGGATGGTTGGCAATTGAGTCGGGTGGATGTCGCCGCCCTGCCCGATGGTGACAGCGCCTTTGGTTGCCGGCAGATGCTCGGCAACGTCTGGGAGTGGACCTCGAGCGTATTCGGTCCCTTTCCGGGCTTTGCGGCGGATCTGTACCGGGATTACTCCGAGCCCTGGTTCGCCGAGGGCCGGCACGTCCTGCGGGGCGGCGCCTGGGCCACTCGAACCCGTCTGATTCACAACGGCTACCGCAATTTTTTCACCCCGGAGCGCCGGGACATTATCGCCGGCTTTCGCACCTGCGCCCGATAATTCCGGTACCATAAGATTCTCTACCTCATCAGGAGTACACCAAATGTTGGGACGCCTTTCACTATTGTTAACTTTCTGGCTGATCGCCTCGGTCGCCAGCGCCGAGACCTTTGTCTTCACTGCCATTCCCGATGAAGATGAAACCCGGCTGCAGAAACGCTTTCAGGCGGTGGCCGATTATCTGGCCGAAGAGCTCGAAGTGGACGTACGCTTTGTGCCGGTCAAGTCTTACGCGGCGGCGGTGAGCGCCTTTCGCAATGACCAGGTACAGCTGGCCTGGTTTGGTGCCCTGTCCGGCGTTCAGGCGCGCGAGCGGGTAGAGGGTTCACAGGCCCTCGCGCAGGGGGCGGAAGACGAGGAGTTCTTCACTTACATCATTGCCCACAAAAGCACCGGCCTGGAACCCGACTCCGGGCTCACCGACGCCATGCGCGATATGACCTTCACCTTCGGCTCCAAAGGTTCCACCTCCGGCCGCCTGGTGCCCGAATACTACCTGCGCGAACAGTTCGGTGAAGCGCCGGACGAGGTGTTTTCCCGGGTGGGTTACAGCGGCAACCACAGCCGCACCGCGTCACTGGTCGCTTCGGGTGCCTACCAGCTCGGCGCCCTGAACTATACCGTCTGGGAGACTGAACTGGAGACGGGCAACATCGATCCCGACGATGCCTATGTGGTCTATAAAACGCCGCGCTACCCCAACTATCAGTGGAGCATTCGCGGCGATGTCGACGAGCGCTTCGGCGAAGGATTTACTGACAAAGTACGCCAGGCGCTGCTCAATATGGATGATTCCGCGATGCTGGAGAGCTTTCCCCGCTCGAAATTCATACCGGCCAGCAATGACGACTACGCCGTGATCCGCGATGTTGCCCAAGAAATCGGCCTGATCGATTGATGCAGACACTGACGCTCACCAACCTGGTCGCCGATTACGGCGAGCAGCGTGTATTAGGCCCTCTGGACCTGGCGATCGAGCCTGGTCAGAAGATCGCCCTGGTGGGCAAAAGCGGGGCCGGGAAATCCACGCTCCTGAACCTGATGCACCAGCGCTGGCGCCACACTGGCGCGGCGCTGATGCCCCAGGAGCTGGGACTGGTGCCCTCACTGAGCGTCTTTCACAATGTATTCATGGGCGGGCTCGCCCGCCGCGCCACCTGGTATAACCTGGTCAGTCTGATGCGCCCGTTCAGACGCGACATCGACAGCATCCTGCCGCTGCTCGAGCAGCTCGACATCGCCGAGAAATGCTGGACCGCCGCCGGTGAATTATCCGGTGGACAGAGGCAGCGGGTCGCGGCGGCCCGCGCCATTCATCAGCAGAGCGATCTACTGCTGGCCGACGAGCCCGCCTCGGCGCTCGACGGCCCCATGGCCGTCAAGGTCATGGCCGCACTCACCGAGGCGCATCCCACCGCCGTATTGGCCCTGCACGATGTGGAACTGGCCCTGCGCTTTGCCGACCGGGTGGTGGGCATCGCCGACGGTCAGATCGCTCTCGACCAGCCCAGCGAGCGGGTGAAAACCCAAGACTTGCTGGCGCTTTACTGACACGGGTAGCGGGCTGTTTATGTGGCAATCGGCAACGGTAAGAACCAGCCTGGGCTTTGTCCTGGTGGCCGCTGCCTGTGTGTTTTTTGCCGATCTCGACATCAGTGGCCACGATCCCTGGGGCGAGTTGAACCGTCTGTTCTTCGGCCTCATCCAGCCGAGCTTCGCCAACCTGGATTATCTGGGCGAAGCGCTGGTGAGAACACTGGCCTTCGCTTTCGTGGGTGTGGGTCTGGGGGCGGGCGCGGGTCTGCTGCTGGCGCTGATGTTCGGCTCGCGCATCGTCCGCACCTTCTGCGCGTTTATCCGGGCCATTCACGAGCTGTTCTGGGCCCTGATTTTCCTGCAGTTTTTTGGGCTGCACCCCCTGACCGGCGTGCTCGCCATTGCCATTCCCTACGCCGGAGTGTTCGGCAAAGTCTACGCCGAGATTCTGGATGAGTCCGACCCTCAGCCCGCGCAGATCCTGCCCTTCGGCGTCGGCACAGTGACCGCATTGATCTATACCCGCATCAGCCAGGCCTGGCCTCACCTGACCAGCTACACCTATTACCGACTGGAATGCGGCCTGCGCTCCAGTGCGGTACTCGGGTTTGTGGGCATGCCCACTCTGGGGTTCTATCTGGAGTCATCCTTTTCCCAGGGACACTACGGGGAAGTGGGAGCATTGCTGCTGTTGTTTTATGGCATGATCACCACCCTCCGTTTCTGGGTGCGGCCCCGACTGGTGCCCCTGTACCTGTTGGCCGCGCCCTTTTTGTTGGGCAGCGGCCTGCCCATCCGCTGGGATAACGTCACCCGCTTTTTTACCGAAGACATTGTGCCCGCTCCCCTGCGCAATGGCGAAGGGCTGGGTGAGTTGTGGGTGTGGCTCCTGGAACTGCTCAGCACCGAGGCGCTGCCGGGCATATGGAATACGCTGGTGTTGACCCAGATCGCCCTGGTGATCACCGGGGTGCTGACGCTGCTGCTCTACCCACTCGGCTCCCGTCACTTCACCAACCGGCTCACCGGCCCCCTGGGGCATATTGTGCTGGTGGTGCTGCGCTCCACGCCCGAGTACCTGCTCGCCTTCATTCTGCTGCAACTCTGGGGGCCGTCCATGTTGCCGGCCGTGGTCGCACTGGCCGTGCACAACAGCGGTATCATCGGCCACCTGATCGGTCGGCGCAGTAACGAAATCACCCTGCGCCCGGATGCACCCAACGGGATCGAACGCTACGCCTACGAACTCACCCCCCGGCTGTACGGCCCGTTTCTGGCGTTTCTGTTCTACCGCTGGGAAATCATCATGCGCGAGACGGCGATTCTGGGGATTCTCGGTATCGCGACACTGGGTTTCTATGTGGACAGCGCGATTCAGGAGATCCGCTTCGACCGGGCAATGGTGTTGATATTGATCACCGCCCTGCTCAATATCGGGGTGGATATTCTGGCCCGTTATCTGCGCCGCCGGTTGCACCTTAGGCACACGGCGAAAAGCGAGCCATGAACGATGAAAAAGGCGGATGCGCTTGACGCTTATCCGCCCTACGGATGGCATCAAGGTTTGTGTAGGGCGGATAAGCTGTAAGCGCATCCGCCGTTACTGTACGCCACGCAATCCGAAACGGCATTCCGCTGACGCTTTACTGCATCAACGGCGACCCATCCACCTGAAAATCGTACCCTTCAATCTCGGCCTCTGAGATCAGCACCTGGATATACTGGGCGATGGCTTTGCGTCGGACTTTATCATTCAGGTAGTCGGCAATCTGACCGGAGACTTCCTCGTAGGGTAAGCTGCGCCCGGGAATCTTGCGTTCGATAAAGACCAGATGAAAACCATAGCGGCTTTCCACCGGGCGGGGCATCAGGCCCGGCTCGGCGGCGAATACCTGGCGCTCGAACTCCGCAACCGTCTGCCCCTTGCTGATCTGGCCCAGGCTGCCGCCGGTTTCTTTTGATGGGCAGTTGGACTCGCGCCGCGCGAGCTTGGAGAAATCGGCGCCGCCTTTGAGGATGTCCAGAAGAGCATCGGCGCGAACTTTCGCCTCGGCCCGGCCGGCATCGTCTTCTTTGGGCACGGTTAACAGGATATGTTTCAGCTCCAGCAGAGGCGAGGTTTCAAACTTCGAAGGGTTGGCTTCGTAGTACTGTCGGCAGTCCTGATCCGTCGCCTCCGGGATGGCGACCTCCTGCTCGATCAGCGCTTCGATAAAATCCTCATCGGAGCTTTCCACGGTGTCGTCGCTCACCGGAATGCCCAGGCTCTTGGCGCGCTGGCGAAACAGCTCACCAATGATCAGGGCTTCGGCCGCGCTGAACATGGCCTCCCGCCGGGAGTCGGCCGGGTGGTATTGCATCTCCGCGAGGATTTTGTCTTCGGGGATTTCGGTTTGGTTGACGGTGATCATGGTAAGGGCCGTTTGGTGGTTGTTTCTGGGAATGGCGGATGCGTCATCGGGGCTTGGTTATGGCGGATGCGCCTTAGGCTCCGAAACGTCGGACCGATCCTCCCTACGGATGGCACGAGGTACGCGTAGGGCGGATCGGTCCGACGCTTCGGAGCTGTAAGCGCATCCGCCACAACCCATAGTGAACTACATCGACGCTCGGGCGCGGCGGCGGACTACCTGATAATTGCGCCCAAGATACTTCACCGGCACACTCAACAGATGCACCAGGCGGGTAAAGGGGAACAACAGGAAGATAGTCAGCCCCAACACCAGATGCGCCTTGAAGATCCAGTGCACATCCACAATGTACTCGGCCGCGCTAAAGCCGCGCAGCAGGAAAATACCCTGGGCCCAGTTCATCAGCTGTATCATCACCGCTCCATCCAGGTGACTGACTGAAATGAAGATGGACGCCAGACCGAGCAGCAGTTGCGCCAGCAGTAAAAGCAACACGACGATATCCATCGGCTGACTGTTGGGCCGAATGCGCGGATGCAGCAGTCGCCGCAAGATGAGCACCACCAGGCCGAACAGGCAGAGCACACCAAAGAGGCCGCCGGCGACCACGGCCAGGATCTGTTTGGCGCTGGCGCTGACTCCCAGGAAGTACCACACCTGTGCCGGCGTCAGCAGGCCGATCAGGTGGCCGAAGAAGATACCGAGAATGCCGATATGAAACGGGATACTGCCGATGCGCAGCCATTTCTTTTCCAGCAGCTGACTCGAGCTGGCCTTCCAGGTGTACTGCTCACGGTCGTACCGGACCCAGGTTCCGATAAACATGATCGCCAGGGCGATATAGGGGTAGATGCCAAAGGCGAATAAGTGAAAACTGGACATCGTGCCTCCTAGTGCTGTTGTACGCGCTGTTGAGCGCCTTGGGGTTCCATCAGGTTCAGTATCTGCTCCTGATCCCGACGCTGGCCGGATTCCGGCCGGTATTGAACGTTGCAACCGTCGGCCTGGGCGTCCGGGCCAAAGGTGACCGCCTCTTCTTCCCAGACCTTGTCCAGAGCTTCGGGGGTATCATCGCGGGCTTCACCGGCGACCTGTTCGCGCATCTGCTCGATGTTGACGCGATCGCCGCACCAGTGCAGCAGCGCTTCGAACAGGGCCGCGTAGTTGGACTCACGCTCTTTCAGGCGAGCGGCGAGCAGCCCGAGAATATGCTCCACTTCCTGCAGACCCGCGCGGGCATTGTCCGGCCCCTGGGTGGAGAGGAACTCGAGATACAGCGGTAGATAATCCGGCAGCTCATTGGCGTCGATGGCCAGCCCCGCCTGCTGGTACTGATTCATCAGATCCACCATCGCCTGGCCGCGGTCGCGGGACTCGCCGTGCACATGCTCAAACAACAGCAATGACAGGGAGCGACCGCGCTCGAACAAGGCGTCGTATTCGGATTGCCAGTCCATCAGATCACCGCCGGTGCGCTGGGCGACAAAAGCCAGCAGCGCATCGCGCTGTTTGCCCTTGAGGTTCATGCTGGCCACCAGCGCTTTCAGCTCGTCTTGAGCGTCCATCAACTCCGCTGTGGGGTATTCCATCAGCAACGAAATAACACGTAAACTTTTCATCAGTCTTTCTCCTAATCCTGCAACACGGCGGGAATGATCTGGCGGACGCCGGCGCGATTGCCGCCGAACAGGCTGGTCTCACTTGTGCCGTCAGCACAGCCGTTACCGAAGCTGAAGCCGCAGTCACCTTTCATGTCGTAGGCGTCCTCGGCGTAGGCCCGGTGGCTGGCGGGAATCACAAAGCGGTCTTCATAGTTGGCGATGGCCATGTAGCGGTACATATCTTCCACCTGCGCCACACTCAGACCGACCTGCTTGAGCACCTCCAGATCTTCCACACCGTCCACATGCTGGGAGCGTTTGTAGGCGCGCATGGCGATCATCCGCTCCAGTGCCTCCACTACCGGTTGCTCTTCACCCGCGGTCAGAAGGTTGGCCAGGTAGCGAATCGGAATCCGCAGGGATTTCAGGTCGGGAATTTCGCCGTTCATGCCTACATGGCCGGCCTCGGCCGCGCTCTGGATCGGTGACAGCGGCGGCACATACCAGACCATGGGCAGCGTGCGGTATTCCGGGTGCAGCGGCAGCGCCACCTTCCACTCAACCGCCATTTTGTAAGTGGGCGAATTCTGGGCCGCGTCGATCCAGCCCTGGGGGATACCCTCGGCCTGAGCCGCGGCAATCACCGCCGGGTCGTTCGGGTCCAGGAATATGTCGAGCTGCGCCTGATACAGGTCCGCCTCGTTGGCGACGCTGGCGGCCTCTTCAATGCGGTCGGCGTCGTACAACAGCACGCCCAGGTAGCGGATGCGGCCCACACAGGTTTCCGAGCAGACAGTGGGCTGACCCACTTCGATGCGCGGATAACAGAAAGTACACTTCTCGGATTTACCGCTCTTCCAGTTGTAGTAGATCTTCTTGTACGGACAGGCGGACACGCACATGCGCCAGCCACGACACTTGTCCTGATCGATCAGGACAATGCCGTCTTCCTCGCGCTTGTAGATCGCGCCCGACGGACAGGAGGAGACGCAGGCCGGGTTCAGGCAGTGCTCGCACAACCGGGGCAGGTACATCATGAAGGTGTTTTCAAACTGCCCGTAGATGTCAGCCTGCACCTGTTCGAAGTTGACGTCCTTGCGACGCTTTTCAAACTCGGTGCCAAGCAGCTCCTCCCAGTTCGGCCCCCAGTGGATCTTCTCCATGCGCTGACCGGAAATGAGCGAGTAGGGCCGCGCCGTGGGCTGATGCTTTGTGTCTCCGGCCTTGTGCAGGTTCTGGTAGTCGAAATCGAACGGCTCGTAGTAGTCGTCGATTTCCGGAAGATCCGGGTTGGCGAACAGGTTGGCCAGCACTCGCAGCTTGCCACCGATGCGCGGCTTGATCTTGCCCTTCTTGTCGCGCTTCCAGCCGCCGTTCCACTTGTTCTGGTTTTCCCACTCTTGCGGGTAGCCGACCCCGGGCTTGGTCTCCACGTTGTTAAACCAGGCGTACTCGACACCTTCGCGCGAGGTCCAGACGTTTTTGCAGGTGACGGAACAGGTGTGGCAACCAATGCACTTGTCCAGATTCAGCACCATGCCGATTTGCGCTCTTACTTTCATTACACTACCTCACTCAGTGTCCAGCCAGTCGACCTTGTCCATCTTGCGGACAATGACGAACTCGTCGCGGTTACAGCCTACGGTGCCGTAATAGTTGAAGCCGTAAGCCTGTTGGGCGTAGCCACCGATCATATGGGTGGGTTTCATTACCGCGCGGGTCACGGAGTTGTGAATTCCGCCGCGGGTTTTGGTCAGGTTTGATCCGGGCGTGTTCATGATCCGCTCCTGGGCGTGATACATCATGCTCATCCCCTCAGGCACCCGTTGGGACACGACCGCTCGACAGGCGATGGCGCCGTTGACATTGAACACGTCGATCCAGTCATTGTCCTCAATGCCCGCTTCCTTCGCGTCTTTTTCGCTTAACCACACAATCGGGCCGCCGCGTGAGAGGGTCTGCATCAGCAGGTTGTCCGAGTAGGTGCTGTGAATGCCCCACTTCTGATGCGGGGTAATGAAGTTGAGCACCAACTCTTTGTTGCCGTTGCTTCTCTGGTTGAGAATCGGCTCAACGGTTTTCAGGTTCACCGGCGGCTTGTACAGGCAGTGTTGCTCACCGAAATCCAGCATCCACTCGTGATCCTGATAGAACTGCTGACGTCCGGTAATAGTGCGCCAGGGAATCAGTTCATGCACGTTGGTATAACCCGCGTTGTAGGACACATGCTCGTCTTCCAGCCCCGACCAGGTGGGTGAAGAGATGATCTTCCTCGGCTGGGCGACGATATCGCGGAAGCGGATTTTCTCCTCTTCTTTGGGTAGTGCCAGGTGCTTGTGATCCCGACCGGTAATTTTGCCCAGAGCGTCCCAGGCTTTTACCGCGACATGACCGTTGGTTTCCGGCGCGAGCGACAGGATCACTTCACAGGCATCAATGGCAGACTCAATCCGTGGACGACCTTTGTTCACCCCTTCTTCATGATGTACGCGATTGAGCTTACCGAGGAATGCCACCTCTTCTTTGGTATCCCAGTTGATGCCCTTACCGCCGTTGCCCAGCTTGTCCATCAAGGGTCCGAGAGAGGTGAAGCGATGGTAGGTGTTGGGGTAATCCCGCTCCACCACATTGATGTTGGGCATGGTCACACCGGGCACGGCCTCACATTCGCCTTTCCACCAGGCTTTCACGCCGTAAGGCTGGGCCATTTCTCCCGGGGAGTCGTGCATGATGGGTGTGGTCACCACATCCTGCTCGACGCCGAGGTGCCCGTTGGTGAGCTCCGAAAACTTCTTGGCAATACCTTTGAAAATATCCCAGTCGCTGCGCGACTCCCACACCGGGTCAATCGCTTCGGTCAGTGGGTGAATAAAGGGGTGCATGTCCGAAGTGTTCATATCGTCCTTTTCGTACCAGGTGGCGGTCGGCAGAACGATATCGGAGTAGAGACAGGTGGTGGACATACGGAAGTCCAGGGTCACCCACAGATCCACTTTTCCCTCGGGCGCCTCATCGCGCCAGGTGACGTCTTCGGGTTTGACTTCACCGGTTTCCCCCAGGTCCTTGTTCATCAGACCGTGCTTGGTACCCAGCAGGTGACGCAACATGTACTCGTGGCCCTTGCCGCTGGAACCCAGCAGGTTCGAGCGCCAGATGAACATATTGCGCGGGTAGTTCTCCGGGCTGTCCGGATCTTCGCAGGCAAACTTCAGCTCGCCGCCCACCAACTGATCGCGCACATAGTCTTTGACATCCTTGCCTGCCGCCCTGGCGGCCTCGGCCAGTTTGAGCGGATTGGTGGCCAGCTGCGGTGCGGAGGGCAACCAGCCCATACGCTCGGCGCGGGTGTTGTAATCCAGAATGCTGGACTGCCACTTGTCCTTGTTTGCCAGGGGGGAGACCAGGTCGCTCATGTTCAGTTTTTCGTAACGCCACTGGTCAGAGTGAGCGTAGAAGAAGGAAGTGCCGTTCATCTGCCGTGGCGGGCGCTGCCAATCCAGACCAAAGGCCAGCGGCTGCCAGCCGGTCTGCGGCCGCAGTTTTTCCTGACCCACATAATGGGCCCAACCGCCGCCGCTCTGGCCGACGCAGCCACACATCATCAGCATGTTGATCAGCCCGCGGTAGTTCATGTCCATGTTGAACCAGTGGTTCATACCGGCGCCGACAATGATCATGGAGCGGCCATGGGTTTTGTCAGCGGTGCGGGCAAACTCCCGGGCAACAGTCGTTACATGCTCGGGCTTGACGCCGGTAATGCGCTCCTGCCACTTGGGCGTGTAGGGCTTGTCATCATCAAAGCTCTGGGCGCAGTTGGGATCATCCAGACCATTGTCGACACCGTAGTTGGCCAGCGTGAGATCAAATACGGTGGCCACCAGCACTTCCCGGCCATCGGCGAGAGTGACCCGCTTGGCGGGCACTTTGCGCATCTGCACTTCGGTGTGCTCGGTGTGCTGGAAGTAACCGTAATCGTGTTCTTTGCAACCAAAATAAGGGAAGGCCACATCGGCGATGTCATCACTGTTGCCTTTCAGGGACAACTGCAGATCGACTTCTTCGCCGGTCTTCCCGTCGCGATTCTCCAGGTTCCACCGCCCGGCTTGCCCCTCCGGACGACCCCAGCGATAGCCGATAGAGCCATTGGGGCTGACCAGGCGCTGATCGTCACTGTGAATGGCAATGGTTTTCCAATCCGGGTTGGTCTCCTCGCCCAGGTTATCCACCAGGTCGGCGGCGCGCAGAAAACGGCCCTGCTGCAGGCGGCCGCCTTCGTCATCAAGGATGACCAGGTTGGGCATATCGGTGTAGCGCTTCACGTAATTCGTGAAGTACTCGCTCTGGGAGTCGACATAGAACTCCTTGAGGATAACGTGACCGAAGGCCATGGCCAGAGCGGCATCGGTGCCCTGGCGGGGGGCCAACCACTGGTCGGTAAGCTTGGCCACTTCGGAATAGTCCGGGGTGATGCTGATCACCTTGGTGCCCTTGTAGCGGACTTCCGTCAGAAAGTGGGCGTCCGGCGTGCGGGTCTGGGGCACGTTGGAGCCCCAGCAGATGATGTAGGAGGAGTTGTACCAGTCCGCCGACTCGGGCACATCGGTCTGCTCGCCCCACACCTGTGGCGACGCGGGAGGCAGGTCACAGTACCAGTCATAAAAACTCAGACAATTGCCGCCGATCAGGGACAGATAGCGGGCGCCCGCCGCATAGGACACCATGGACATCGCCGGAATGGGTGAGAATCCGGTGATGCGGTCCGGACCATAGGTCTTGGCGGTGTAAACATTGGAGGCGGCAATGATTTCATTCACTTCATCCCAGTGAGCGCGGATGAATCCGCCCAGGCCGCGCCGCGATTTATAGCTCTTCGCCTTGGCCGGATCTTCCACAATGGAGGCCCAGGCAGCCACCGGGTCGGTGTATTCCTGCCGCGCCTGACGCCAAAGCTTCATCAACGACTGCCGCACCTTGGGGTATTTCAGACGGTTGGCGCTGTAGATATACCAGGAGTAGCTGGCGCCGCGTGGACAGCCCCGGGGCTCGTGATTGGGCAGGTCGGGGCGCGTGCGCGGGTAGTCGGTCTGCTGGGTTTCCCAGGTGACCAGGCCGTTCTTCACATAGATTTTCCAGCTGCAGGAGCCGGTGCAGTTCACGCCGTGGGTGGAACGCACCACTTTGTCGTGCTGCCAGCGCTGGCGGTAACCGCGCTCCCATTGGCGATCTTCATCGGTGGTAACGCCGTGGCCTTCGGCAAAAGGTTCTCGCTGCGCCTGAAAATAGCGCAACTTGTCGAGAAGGTGACTCATTCGCGGACTCCTGAACAAAGGCTGGGGCAATGCCCGGATCGGGTCATTGCTCGGTAATCATTTCACCCGCTCATAGTGCGTAAAAATCCGCGGGTCCGCCACCGGACGCCGAGCCCTGAAAATGCCTCCTTCTACTCCCTTTGTGGTACATCAATATTCACGTAACCCTCTGATTTTATTGTTCTCTATAGTTTTATCCTTTTACCGCGAATACACTTTCAGGCCACCCGATTCATCGGTGGTATCCCGTAATAGATGTGGGGTTTTTGCGAGTCATTTTCATTCACAGATGTGGTACAGTCACTGCTCCCAAGACTTCAAAATATCCGGTGCCCAGGCACCGCTGATCAGGAGTACAACCGATGAAACTGGAATCACTGGCATTGCACTGTGGCTATGAGGCCGAGCCCACGACCCACGCGGCGACGACGCCGATTTACCAGACCACCTCATACACCTTTGATGACACTCAACACGGGGCCGATCTGTTCGACCTGAAGGTCAAAGGCAATATTTACACTCGGATCATGAATCCGACCAATGCGGTACTGGAAGAGCGCATGGCCGCGATGGAAGGCGGTATCGGAGCCCTGGCGCTGGCCTCGGGCATGGCGGCGATCACCTACGCCATCCAGTGCATCACCGATGCCGGCGATAACATCGTCAGCACCAGTCAATTGTATGGCGGCAGCTACAACCTGTTCGCCCACAGCTTTCCTCGCCAGGGGATCGACGTGCGCATGGCCTCCTTCGACGATCTGGAAAAGATGGAAAGCCTGATTGACGACAAGACCAAGGCGATGTTCTGTGAGTCCATCGGCAACCCCGCCGGTAATATTGTGGATATTCAGGCGCTGGCGGATATCGCCCACCGCCACGGTATTCCGTTGATTGTGGACAACACGGTGGCGACGCCTTTTCTGTGCAAGCCCTTTGAGTTCGGGGCAGACATCGTGGTCCACTCCCTCACCAAATACATCGGTGGCCACGGCACCACCGTGGGGGGCGTTATTGTGGACTCGGGCAAGTTTGACTGGGTGGCCAACAGGAAGCGCTTCCCCATGCTCAATGAGCCGGACCCCTCCTACCATAATGTGATTTACACCGAAGCGCTGGGCGAAGCGGCCTACATTGGACGCTGCCGGGTGGTGCCGCTGCGCAACACCGGCTCAGCGCTCGCGCCGCACAGTGCCTTCCTGATCATGCAGGGGCTGGAAACACTGGGGCTTCGTATGGAGCGCCACTGCGAGAACGCCCTGAAAGTAGCGCAACACCTGAAGCAGCACCCGAAGATCAACTGGGTGAACTACGCCGCGCTGCCGGACAGCCCTTACAACGCCCTGTGCCAGAAAATCAGCGGCGGCAAAGCGTCCGGCATTCTGAGTTTTGGCATCAAGGGCGGAAAGGACTCGGGCGCGCAGTTTATCGACGCGCTGCAGATGATCCTGCGCCTGGTCAACATCGGCGATGCCAAATCACTCGCCTGTCATCCGGCCACAACCACCCACCGTCAGCTGAACGAAGACGAACTGAAATCCGCGGGTGTATCGGCGGACCTGGTGCGTCTGTCCATCGGTATTGAACATATCGACGATATCATTGCGGACATCGATCAGGCGCTGGAAAAAGTCACCGCCTGATTCCCTCCGGCTCACTGGCAATGCGAGGTAAGAATGAACGATTCGCTGCTGCCCAATGAGCCGATCATCCGCCTGGGGGTTTTTCTCACCGTGCTGATGGCCATGGCCCTCTGGGAGATTCTGGCCGCCCGGCGGCCCCAGCGGATTCACCGCCTGGGGCGCTGGCCGAGCAACCTGATGATCGTGGTGCTGGACACACTGGCGGTTCGGTTGGTGTTCCCCTTCGCCGCTGTGGGCGCCGCGCTGATCGCCTCAGAACAGGGCTGGGGGCTGCTGAACCTGATCACCCTGCCCGCCTGGCTTTCGATACTCCTGGCGGTCCTGGTGCTGGATATGGCCATCTATTTCCAGCATCGGCTCTTTCACAAGGTGCCCTGGTTTTGGCGCCTTCACCGGATGCATCATGCGGACCTGGAGTTCGACGTCACCACCGGGCTGCGCTTTCATCCACTGGAAATTGTGCTGTCCATGGCGATCAAGGTGTCGGTGGTGTTCGCTTTGGGGGCCCCGGCGCTCGCGGTGGTGATCTTCGAGGTGTTGCTCAACGCCACCTCCCTGTTCAACCACGGCAATGTTCGCCTCCCCCGCTGGCTCGACCGCAAGCTGCGGCTTTTTGTGGTGACGCCCGAAATGCATCGGGTGCACCACTCCATCATCCGCCGGGAAACCGACAGCAACTTTGGTTTCAACCTGCCCTGGTGGGACCGGCTGTTTCGCACCTACCGGGACCAGCCGGAAAAAGGGCATCTGGGCATGACCATTGGCATCGAAGACTTCCGCACCGAACGGGACCTGCGGCTGGATCGGATGCTGATTCAGCCTTTTCTCACTCCCCGGAACGAGCGGCATTCAGGCTCACAGCAGGAGAGTTGAGCCGGCGCCGGGCGAGCCATTGGCATCAACCCGATTGGTGCTATCATGGGGCTCTCTCGGGGCGGGATGAATCCCCACTCTGTACCGTTCATTTCGGTCGTCGGACACGACGCTCAATCGGCACCACCTATGCGCTCCACATCCCTGGTTCTCAGCATCAAGCTCGCCCTCGCGGGCATTGTCGCCCTGGCCGCCATGACCATGGCCGCCTCCTATTGGCTGTCCGACCGGGCGGACAGTGATGCCCACGCGATCAACCTTGCCGGCTCCCTGCGGATGCACACCTACCGGGTACTGGCACTGGAGGACAACCCGGCGGCCACTGAGCAGCAGCGCGAGCGGGCCCGAACACAGCTGCAACAGACCTGGTCTCACCCCCTGTTCGAGTCGCTGCGCCACCGCAGCGACGAGCTGGCAACCGAGCTCGACAGCGCCGAGGCACAGTGGCGCGCACTGGAGCGGGAATTCGCCAATATGCCTCCCGCCGAACGCATCGCCGCCACCGATCGCCTGGTCGAGCAACTCTACGCCTTTGTCGACCAGCTGCAGCAACACGCCGAGCACAACGCCGCCTTGTTGCGTCTGGTGCAGGTGCTCGCCCTGTTCGCCATTCTGGCGCTGGCGGCCATCGTGGCCTACTGGCTCCACCGCCGGCTCGAGCACCCACTGAACGAACTGCAACAGGTCACCCGGCGCATCAGCCAGGGCGACTATGAGTACCGCCTGCAACCGCGGTTCATGGATGAGCTGGGCGCGGTGGCCGAATCCTTCAACCAGATGAGCCGGGCCATCGCACACGCCCACGGGCAGATGGAGTCCCGGATTGAGCAGCAGACCCGGGAACTGCAGCGCAGCAATACCACCCTGGAATTTCTGTACGAAACCGCCCAGGCGATCATTGAGCAGGAACCGCAGGGTATTGATTTTCAGCCCATTATCAATCGCGCCGTCCAGGTTGCGCAGGTGGATGACCTGGAGTTGTGCCTGATTACCGATACGGGCGACCATCCCTACCGGCAGATCAAACCGGAAGACAGCGACTACGGCCTGTGCATGACCCGCGCTTGTGGAGACTGTCTGAGTGGTGAACTGCTGGCCAATGCGCAGGGCACGGGGCTACCCGATCCGGTCTATCGCTACAGCTTCCCCATGAACCGGGAGCAGAACCACTACGGTGTCCTGGTCTGCCGGATGGGGGAAAGCGGTACCCTGACCGCCTGGCAACAACAACTGCTGCAGTCCGTTGCCGATCAGATTGCCATGGCGCTCAGCCTGCAGGCGGACGAGGACAACGCCCGGCGCCTGTCACTGGCCCACGAGCGCACCGTCATTGCCCGTGAGCTGCACGACTCCCTGGCGCAGGCACTGTCGTATCTGAAAATTCAGGTCACCCGCCTGAACCGGGCACTGGCCAAAGACGACAAGAAAACCCTGGAAGACGTGTCCCACGAGCTGCAGGAGGGCCTCAGCGCGGCCTACCGTCAATTGCGCGAACTGCTGACAACCTTCCGGCTCAAAGTCGATGGCCCGGGACTACTCGGCGCACTGCAGATGAGCGTAAAACAGCTCAGCGCCCAGACCGACATGAGCATCCATCTGGACTACCAGTTGGAGAGCCTCCCCCTTACACCCAATGAAGAGATCCACCTCTTGCAGATTGTGCGCGAAGCCACCCAGAACGCTCTGCATCATAGCCAGGGGCAGCGCGTCGACGTTCACATCGAGCGTCGAGACAATAAAGTGTCCGTCACTATTGACGATGACGGGGTGGGCATTCCCGAAAGCCCGGAAAAGTTGAACCACTACGGTATGGCGATCATGCAGGAGCGCAGCAAAAACCTCGGCGGCCGGCTGAGCATCACCAACCGCCCCGAGGGCGGCACCCGGGTGGAGTTTTCCTTCGCACCGGATTGCCTGCGCCAGGCCAGCGTGTTTGCGCGCGAAGCGTAATCAACCATTGAGCAAGTGGCAACGTACAACCGCTGCGTTCTAATTTTTTATCGAACCTCAGACAGGAGGCGCCGTCCATGAGCTTTAATACCGAAAACTACCCCGGTGTAGAAGAACAGGTCCCGAAAGAAACCCAGGGCTTTCGCCTCAACCACACCATGCTGCGGGTAAAAGATCCCGAGCGCTCTCTCCGGTTTTACTCCCACGTGCTGGGCATGCGGGTGCTGCGGCGCCTGGACTTTGAAGAGATGGCGTTCTCGCTCTACTTTCTGGCCAGGCCGGATGAGGATGAAAGCATCCCCGAAGAAGTCTCCGACCGCACTCAATGGACGTTCAGCCAGCGGGGCATTCTGGAGCTGACCCACAACTGGGGCACCGAGAAAGATCCGGACTTTGAATACCACGACGGCAACGCCGAACCCCAGGGCTTTGGCCATATCTGCTTTTCTGTGCCTGACCTGACCAGCGCCATCGCCTGGTTCGATGCCAATGACGTGGCCTATGTGAAGCGCCCGGAAGATGGCAAAATGAAGCACATCGCCTTCATCAAGGACCCGGATGGCTACTGGATCGAGATTGTTCAGGCCAACCGGATGTCCTGAGCGCCATCCAGCGTTAACCACTTAAACAGACAACCAGGAGCCGCCCATGAAACTCACCATCAACGGCCAGGTCACCGAGGTCGACGTCGAGGACGACACCCCCCTGCTGTGGGTACTGCGCGAGCAGCTCGGCCTGACCGGCACCAAATACGGCTGCGGTATTGCCCTGTGCGGGGCATGCACCGTGCACATTGACGGCGTGGCGCAGCGCTCCTGTGTGCTGCCAATCAACGCCGTAAACGAGAGCCAGAAAATCACCACCATCGAGGGCCTTGGGGTGCAGCAGTTTCACCCGGTCCAGGAGGCCTGGGCCGAGATTGATGTGGCCCAGTGCGGTTTCTGCCAGCCCGGTATGATCATGGCGGTCTCGTCGCTGCTCGCGGAGAATCCGGACCCGACGGATGAAGAAATCCAGAGTGAAATCACCAACATCTGCCGCTGCGGGACTTACCCGAGAGTGCTGGAGGGCGTGAAGCTCGCCGCCCAGCGCATGGCGTCCAACGAGAAGGCGGGAGGTTCCAATGAACAAGCCTGAAGCTCAAACCCACGCTAACGGCGGCGTCAATCTGTCCCGCCGGGGGTTTCTCAAAGGCAGCGGCGCGGCCGCCGGTGCCTTCGTGTTCGGTTTTTCGGTGCCCTTCAGCCAGTCCGCACTGGCACAGTCCGACTCACCGGAAGTGAATGCCTGGGTGGTGGTTCAGCCCGATGAGACGGTGCTGATCCGTATCGCCCGCCAGGAGATGGGCCAGGGCTCCCTGACCGGCCTGGCGCAGCTGGTGGCCGAGGAGCTGGAGTGTGACTGGGAAAACGTCGACTTCGACCTGGTCAAACCGGGCCAGAACCGCGAGCGCGACAATGTCTGGGGGAGTCAATTCACGGCCGGCTCGACGGCGATTCGTGGCTCCCACGAGTACCTGCGCCAGGGTGGCGCCGCCGCACGTATGATGCTGACCGAGGCCGCCGCCCGGCAGTGGCAGGTTCCGGCCGGTGAGTGCAACGTCTCCGAAGGCGTGATCACCCACGAGCCCAGCGGACGCACCACCACCTATGGCGCCGTCGTCGGGGCGGCCAGTGACATCGAGCCGCCCAAGACCGAATCCATCACGCTCAAGGACCCCAAAGACTGGCGCATTGCCGGTAAGGACAAGGCCCGCCTGGACACCCTGGACAAACTCGACGGCTCCCTGGTGTACGGCGCCGACTATTCCATGCCCGGTATGCTGGTGGCCGTGCCCAAGGCCTGCCCGGTGCACGGCGGCAAACTGAAAAGTTTTGATGCCAAAGCCGTCAAGGACATGCCCGGCGTCAAGCAGGTACTGCGCGTCGACGATGAAACCGTGGCGGTGGTAGCCGATACCTTCTGGCGCGCCCAGAAAGCCCTGAAGGCCCTGCCGATCGAGTGGGATGAAGGCGAGAACGCCAAGGTCTCCAGCGACAGCATCGCCGAAAAGCTGCGCGAGGGGCTGACTGCGGACACATCGTTTGTCGGCAATCAGGCGGGGGATGCCAAAGACGCGCTGGCCAAGGCCGAGCGGGTCATCGAAGCCGATTACAGTTACCCCTACCAGAACCACGCCCAGATGGAGACGCTCGCCGCCACCGTGCGCTGGCGTAAGAACGGCTGCGAGATGTGGGGGCCGACCCAGGTGCCGGGAGCGGCCCTGGCAGCCCTGGCCGAAGCGGCCGAGCTGCCCCAGGAAGTGTGCGAAATCCACACCATGCGCATTGGCGGCAGCTTCGGGCGCCGCGCGGCCACAGACTACATACGACAGGCCACCCTGATCGCCAGGCAGATTCCCGACACGCCAATAAAACTGATGTGGACACGGGAAGAGGACATGCGGCAGGGCCGTTTCCACCCGGTGACCCAGTGTCGTCTGCGCGCGGCCATGGACGATGAGGGCCATGTCCAGGCCCTGCATATGCGCCTTTCCGGCCAGTCGATCATGGCCTACGCCATGCCCCAGGCCATGGGCGACAATGGTGATCCGGTGGCGTATCAGGGCCTGGAGCCCGAGGGCGACATGGCCCTGGGGTATTCGGTGCCCAACCTGCTGGTGGACCACGCCATGCACAACCCGCACATTCGTCCGGGCTTCTGGCGAGGCGTCAACCTGAACCAGAACACCCTGTATCTGGAGAGCTTTATCGACGAGCTGGCTCACGCCGCCGGGCAGGACCCACTGGCGTTTCGGCGCAAGCTGATGGCCAAGCACCCCAAACACCTGGCGGTGCTCGAAGCCGCCGCCGAGGGGATCGGTTGGGATAGCAAACCGCCGGAAGGCATCTATCGGGGCATCGCCCAGGTGAAGGGCTTTGGCAGCTACGTGGCCGCCGCTGCGGAGGTGTCGGTCACCGACGGCAAGGTAAAAATGCATCGCATCGTCGCCGCCACCGATCCGGGCCATGTCATCAACCCGCAGCAGGTGGAAGCGCAAGTTGCCGGGTCTTTTGTGTACGGCTTGTCGCCCATGCTTTACAGCGAAGCGACCGTGAAAGACGGGCGCATTGAGCAAGAGAACTTCAACACCTACAAGGTGATGACGCTCAAGGACATGCCCAAGGTGGAAGTGATCACCATGCCCTCCGGCGGCTTCTGGGGCGGGGTGGGAGAGCCCACCATCGCGGTGGCCGCACCGGCGGTGCTCAACGCCATTTTCGCCGCAACCGGAAAGCGTATCCGCAACATTCCCCTCAAAAACACGGACCTGACGGTCAGCTGAAAAATCGCCTCCCCCTGGTCCGCAAGGGGAGGCATTTTTTGGTCTCTTTCGATTCACTCATACCATCAGCAAGGCACCTCGGCATTGCGGCGGGCGTAGTACCACCAGGTGACCAACAGGCAACTGACGTAGAACACCACAAACCCGATCAGCGCCGCGCCGACGCCTCCGGTCATATCAAAGGAGGTGCCGTAGGATTTGGGAATGAAGAAGCCGCCATAAGCGGCAATGGCCGAAATGAAGCCCACCACCGCGGCCGCTTCGCGATTACCTTCCACCTCTGCTTGATCGGTATCACCCAAAGCGCGCTGGCGCAGAGTGAGGAACATGACCGGCACCATGCGGAAGGTGGAGCCGTTGAGCACACCGGAGGCGATGAACAGCACCAGGAACATGCCAAAGAAGCCCCAGAAACTGCCGGCACTCTCTTCGCTGGGCAGGAAGTGCAGCACACCAAACACACCGGCAATCATCACCCCGAACATCCACAGGGTCACGCGCGCACCACCCAGCTTATCGGCGATGACGCCACCGGCCGGGCGCGCCAAGGCGCCCAGCAAGGGTCCAATGAACGCGTACTGGGTGGGATCCACATCTTTGAACAGCATGCCCGACAGCAGCGGGAAGCCGGCGGCGAAACCGATGAAACTGCCGAACGCGCCCAGATACAACCAGCACATCAGCCAGGTGTGTTTGCGCTTGAAAATGATCGCCTGGTCGCGGAAGGAGGATTTCGCCGAGGCAATATCGTTCATTCCGAACCAGGCCGCCACCGCTCCAATGATGATGAACGGTACCCAGATCAGGGCCGCGTTCTGAATCCACAGTTGTTGACCGGCCTTCGCACCCTCCTGCACTACGAGCGGATCTCCCCCCAAAGGTCCAAGCACGCTGGCCGCAATGGCCAGTGGTGCGATCAACTGCATCCCGGATACACCCAGGTTACCCAACCCGGCGTTGAGACCCAGGGCCCCACCCTTCTCGGCCTTCGGGAAGAAAAAACTGATATTGGCCATACTGGAGGCAAAGTTACCGCCACCAAAGCCACACAGCAGAGCCAGAATCAACATCACCAGGTAAGACGTATCCGTATTTTGCAGGGCAAAGCCCAGCCACAGACAGGGCAACAACAGCGAGGCAGTGGAAATTGCCGTCCAGCGGCGGCCGCCAAAAATCGGCACCATGAAGCTGTAAAAGATTCGCAGTGTGGCGCCGGACAATGCCGGCAGGGCCGCCAACCAGAACAACTGGTTCGAGGTGTAGGGAAAGCCGAGCTGCGGCATTTTCACCACCAGAATGGACCAGATGGACCAGACCGCAAACGCGAGAAACAGGTTGGGAATGGAAATCCACAGATTGCGCCGCGCAATTTTTTTGCCCTTCTCTTCCCAGAAGGTTTCATCTTCCGGACGCCAGTCCTCCAGTACAAACGCATCGGGGGTGGAGAACTCCGGCAGATCGGTCACATCCTTACCGGAACGCCACTCGTGTCGCTCCGCCAGACGAATGGCGTAGTGCATCCAGACCAGCGCCGCCCCGGCAATGACAAACAACAACATGAAGGCGCTTTGCCAGATGCCAATCACATCGTTGAGCATGCCGAAAGTCAGAGGCAGGAAAAAGCCGCCCAGGCCACCGATCATACCGACGATACCACCGACCACGCCGACGTGCGTGGGGTAGTAGACGGGGATGTGCTTGAACACCGCCGCTTTCCCGAGAGACATGAAAAACCCGAGAATAAAAGTCAGCATCACAAAAGCGGGCAGAGTCAGCTCAAAGCTGAATTCCAGCGTGCGATCCACCCCGAGCACACGGTACTCGGTGGGCGGATAGCTGAGCAGAAAACAACTGATCACGGACGCAATCAGGGTCCAGTACATGACCCGGCGCGCGCCGTAGCGGTCGGACATCCAGCCGCCGAGCACCCGGAACAGTGAGGCCGGAATGGTATAGAGCGCGGTGAGCATGCCCGCCGCGGCAATGCCCACACCGTAGACCTCCATCAGATAATGAGGCAGCCACAAAGCGAGAGCAACGAAGGCCCCGAAAACAAAAAAGTAATAGAGCGCGAACCGCCAGACCCGAAGGTCTCCCAGAGGCGCCAGCTGCTCACCCAGGGTGGTGATTTTGGCCCGGCGTTCCGCCAGCGCCGGATCAGGTTTGGCAAACAGAATGAAGCCAACCCCCATCAGGGCGATCACCACGGCGTACACCTGGGCGGTCACCTGCCACCCGAGTGCCAGGAGCAAAAAGGGGGCGCCAAAGTTGGTGATGGCCGAGCCGACATTACCGGCACCGAAAATACCCAGCGCGGTACCCTGCTTTCCGGGCGGATACCAGGTCGAGGTATAGGCCACCCCCACAATGAAGGAGCCACCGGCCAGGCCCACGCCCAGAGCGGCCAGCAACAGCAGATAATAACTTTGCGCCATGCTGACCAGCAGCACCGCCACACCCGTGGCGATCATCAGCAGACCAAACACCCAGCGCCCGTCGAACCGGTCGGTGAGCACACCCAGAAACAGGCGACTGATGGAGCCGGATAAAATCGGCGTGGCCATCAGCAGGCCGAGTTGGGTATCGCTCAGCCCGAGTTCCTGTTTGATCTGAATGCCCAGAATGGAAAAAATGGTCCAGACGGCAAAACACAGCGTGAACGCAAAGGTGGAAAGAAAAAGCGCGCGCCGCTGATCGCGGGGGGCAATGGCGCTGGCATCTAGCATGAGGCGTCTCCAGAGAATGATTGACCCGGGAATCAAAAACCCGACAATGTATGGGGGTACTGGCTCATACTAGAAATGATTGGCGCCCTTGCCTATTGAGCCGTTTAGGCACCACCCTTTACCCATGAAGGGGTAGACTCAGGGGTTATAGACAGAGGCATGCCGTCGCAGGTAGACAATGCATGCCAGCAATGCGCAGAGAAAAAAGTACACGGCAAAGCCCAGAAACGCCTGATGAACGGCCTCCTGATTCAGAGCGCGCACCAACGCCAGCGGAATATAGGCCATGCCCAGGGTCGCCACCGACATCAGCCAGACACTGGCGCCGGGACGCAACGACGGGGGAAACACCCTGGGCAGGGTCTGCACCAGTGCTGCATGCCCCAACCCCGACGCCATGAACAACCCGCCCATGCCCAGCAGATAGCCCGTCAATTCATCCGGTGGATAATCCGACCGACCAATGCGTACCAGCACCCCAAACAGCCAACCGGCTCCAAGCATCGACGACAACAGACTGGTCACTACCACCCGCATACCGCCCCAGCGACGTGCGGCCCAACTGCCCAGTGGACGCATCAGGATCGCCGCCATGGGCAGCATCCAGGCATACAGGAATACTCCGGGGTAGCCTGCCCCACCATCGCCCGGGAGGCGAAACAATACCGAGGTCAGCAGAGGGAATACCAGCGTTAACCCGAGGAAGGTACCCAGGCTGGCCACCCAGAGCGCGCTCATCACCCACAGATGCCGGTGTGCCAACAACTGGGTGGTTCGCCGACGTGGCGCAGCCGGCGTCAGGACCAGAATGATCAGAATACACAGGGCCAACAGTACCGACAGCACCAGTTCGGCGGGCGCGGCCAGCGCCAAGCCTCCGAGCGAGACCGGCAATATCACCCGGGCTACCAGCGCCGATGCCAGAAGGCCCAGCACGACAGCCAACAGCGCACGGCGCCACTGTGGCACCCAAAGCGGGACACCGTTGCGCCCGAGAAAATACCAGACGCCCAGCAGCCCGGCACAGGCAAGCGCCCAGAGCACACCAGACCAGCCGAGCCATACCGGCGCTCCCGCAGGAACCCGCCCCAGGAAATGACTCGCGCCGGAGATCAGCGGCGCCCCGGACAAGGCGGGAAGCGGCCAGAGCAAGGCATAGGGCACCAGCAGCAGCGTCAGCACCATACCCAGGTGTCCCACCAGCGAAGCGGCTTCCAGCTCGTACTGGGTTTCTTCGTCAGGCAGTGCACTCGGGCCACTCAGCGCCGCCAGGCCACCACCGCCCAGCCCCGCCAGTACGCTCAACCCGGCCAGGTTCCACCCGGAGGCACCTCCGAACGCCATAAGACCGGCGACCGCCAGGCTCACCATCAACAACACCAGCAGCGCCCAGAACACCAATGCCCGGCCGAACCCCGTCTGCAGCCAGAATCCGATGGTGAGCCGCAATACCGTGGCCGACACACCGGTCAGCGCCAACAACGTCAACAGGTCCGCCACACTGAGGTCCGGGCGGGTCTGGGCAAGAAACACCATCAGCACCGAGGGCAGCATCCAGATGCCGAATGCGCACAGCAGTGCCCCCGTCAGCCAACCAAAGGGCAGACGCGGCGACTCCAGAGCGGAGGCGGTACCCGGCGAAGCGGAGTTTGCCTGAGTCTGCGATAGTGGGTTGGGCATAGAGCACCGAGGCTGACAAACGTGACTGCCTTTACTATGCGGTTCACCGCCGCAGCGCTCAATGCTCCTTTGGCGATAGAAGCCCAGCCACCCGCCCCTCTTTGTGGGTACCCCCAACGGACAGCTTGTGTACTGGCCCTGCCTGCGCTAGCCGCCTGGCGATGCTTGCCAAAGCCGCGCTCGCCACCGACAATGCTCCGGAGACAACATTTAGGGAGACACCGCAATGAGTCACGACGCGGCCAGCATCATGCTGGTGGACGATCACCCCCTGTTGCGCAAGGGGTTGCAACAACTGATAGAGCTGACCGACGACCTGGAGCTGGTCGCCCAGGCCGGCAGTGGTGCCGAGGCGTTGAAGCTGGGGGTTGAACTGGACCCGGACCTGATCCTGCTCGACCTGAACATGCAGGGCATGGATGGGCTGGAAACGCTCGAGAAACTGCGCGCCGAAGGCGTGACCTCCCGGATCGTGATGCTCACCGTCTCCGACGCCGACGACGACGTGATTGCTGCCATCTCGCGCGGCGCTGACGGCTACCTGCTCAAGGACACCGAGCCGGAGGAGCTGCTCAATCAGATCGGCCGGGCACTGGAAGGCCGGATGGTGATGAGCGAAGCGGTCACCCAGGCCCTGGCCACCGCCATCCGCCGGCCGCAACCCAACAACGAAGCCAAGCTCGACAGCCTGACCGGGCGCGAGCTGGAAATTCTCAAGCTGATCGCCAAGGGACTGAGCAACAAACTCATCGCCCGGGAGCTGGACATCTCCGACGGCACGGTCAAAGTGCACGTCAAACACCTGCTGAAGAAACTCGGCCTGCGCTCGCGTGTGGAAGCCGCTGTCTGGATGATCAACCAGGAAAAGAGTGACTGATGGCCTGTTGCGATGAACCCCAGCTGATTCCGGTACAGGATGCCATCGCCCGCATGCAGGTGGCGGTACAATCCGTGTCCGAAACCGAGACCGTCCCCCTCCCCGACCTGCTCGACCGGGTCACGGCCGAGCCGGTGCACGCCGGCTTCAATGTGCCCGGCTACGACAACTCCGCGATGGACGGCTACGCCCTGCGCGCGGAAGATGCCGGGCAGCCGCTGGCATTGATCGGGCAGTCCCTGGCCGGACACCGGTTCGAGGGCGAGCTGCAACCGGGCCAGTGCGTGCGCATTATGACCGGCGCCACCATTCCTGCAGGCGCCGATGCGGTGGTGATGCAGGAAAATACCGAAGTGAGTGGCGACACCGTCAAGATTCTGAAAACACCGTCTTCCGGAGAAAACATCCGCCGCGCCGGGGAAGACATCAGCCGGGGCCAGGAAGTGTTCCCCTCCGGCTACCGCTTCGGTCCGATCGACCTCGCCTTGCTGGCCTCGCTGGGCCTGGTGGAAGCAAGCGTCAGACGCCGGATCAAAGTCGCAGTGCTGTCCACCGGCGATGAACTCACGCCACCGGGTCAGCCACTGAAAGACGGCCATATTTACGACAGCAACCGCTACGGCCTGATCGCAATCCTGCAGCGACTGGACGTCGAGGTACTCGACCTGGGCCTGATTCCCGATCAGCCCGACGCTATCCGGGCGGCGCTCGAACGCGCCGGCTCCGAAGCGGACGCGATTGTTTCCAGCGGCGGTGTCTCAGTGGGCGATGCGGACTATGTGAAAGACATCCTGGGCGAGCTGGGGGAGATCGGTTTCTGGAAAGTGGCGATCAAACCCGGCAAGCCTTTCGCCTTCGGGCACCTGGGTCAAGCGGTCTTTTTCGGCCTGCCCGGCAACCCGGTTTCCTCCATGGTCACCCTGCATCAACTCGCACTACCCATCCTGCGCGCTATGGCCGGGGAGGCACCGGAACCGACACTACAGCTGACCGCCAAAGCCACCAGCGGCTACAAAAAGCGCCCCGGCCGACAGGATTTTCAGCGCGCGACCCTGCGCTGCATTGATGGCGAGAATCAGGTTGGCAGTAACGGCGCCCAGGGCTCGGGCGTGTTGACTTCGTTCCTCGGGGCGAATGCTTACGCGGTGCTGGAAGCCGAACGGGGACGGGTTGAAGTGGGTGATGAGGTGACCGTGATTCCGTTTGATCGGTTTATTACCTGACGGTGCCACACTGGTGCCCACGGGAAACACGGAAATTGGTGAATAACTCGCTTCAATGTGCCTGCTCCCTCGTCCGCTAAGCCACTACCAAATCACGCGTAGGGCGGATAAGCCTAAGGCGCATCCGCCGTTTCCAGACGTGAAGCGCGGATAGAGCGTGACGTTTGGTTACGGCGGATGCGCCTTAGGCTTATCCGCCCTACACGAGGTTTTTAACCAAGAGGGCCGTTGTGGGGTCGCAGTCGACTGGCAGTTGAAGGCGGACTAGATGCCCTGAACCCGGGGCGCGATCTATCAAGGCTCCGGTTTTGTCCTGCAATGCTGTTAACTCAAACGGATGGTTGCCATCCGGGGTTAACAAATAAAGACGTTCGCCCACATGGAAGCCATTTTTGGCTTCAACTTCATACCAGTCCCCCACCCTCGTCTTGGGCTCGCCGACCCACTGCTGGGCGCCGCTGTGGTGCGCGCGCTCCAGGTTCTGCAGGGTTTCCGGCCGGGCGTGGCGGTCCAGCAGACCGGCCGTATAGCCCCGATTGGCCAGGCCTTCGAGCTCGAAGAGCAGACTGGGATCAAATGAACGGCCCGCTACGGAATCATCGATTGCCCGACGGTAAACCTGAGCGGTGCGCGCTACATAGTATGGCGACTTGGTGCGGCCCTCGATTTTGAGCGAGTGCACGCCCAGGCGGGTGAGCTGCTCGACGTATTCCACCGCGCGCAGGTCTTTGGAGTTAAGAATGTAGCTGCCATGCTCGTCTTCATCCAGGGGCATCAGCTCGCCCGGGCGGGTTTTGTCCTCGATCACCACCGGCTCCCACTGCCCTACTTCGTTTTCCCGGGCCGGTTTGGCCTCGTACTTCCAGCGGCAGGCGTTGGTGCAGGCGCCCTGATTCGGGTCGCGGTGATTGAAGTAGCCCGAGAGCATGCAGCGCCCGGAATAGGCCATGCACAGAGCGCCGTGAACGAAGACTTCCAACTCCATGTCCGGCACCTGTGCGCGAATCTCTCCGATCTCTTCAATACCCAGTTCCCGGGACAGGATGATCCGCTCTATGCCCTGCTCCTGCCAGAACTTGACCGCTGCCCAGTTCACGGTATTGGCCTGCACCGAAAGATGCATGGGTATGTCGGGGAAATTCTGCCGTACCAGCCAGATGACCCCGGGGTCGGACACGATCAGCGCATCCGGTCCCATCTCCACCAGTGGCGCCAGGTGTTTAATCAGGGTGCGCACCTTGTTGTTGTGAGGCGCCACATTGGTCACCGCATAAAATCGCTTGCCCAGGGCGTGAGCCTCCCGAATGCCCTGTTCCATGGCCTCCGGGTCAAAGCTGTTGTTGCGCACCCGCAGGCTCATCCGCGGCAGGCCCGCGTAGACGGCATCGGCGCCATAGGCAAAGGCCAGGCGCATGGCGCGCAGGCTGCCGGCGGGGGACAGGAGTTCAGGGGCGGCAACAGGCTGAGGCATTGAGTGAGGATCCTCCGGTAGCGGGCGCAAGGCCGGGTCAAAAACGCGGCATACTAACCCCGGGGTTCGGCCAAGTGCTTGATTTGGCTCAAAACCCGTGCAATCAGCGCTCAAACTACCCAGGTTTGGGTAGACGGGTTATACCTCGGGGCCATAAACAACCGGGTCAAATTGCGCTACACTTGCTGGGAACTCAAAAACTCACACCGAGCCCGTTGACCTAAGGCATTGCTAGGGTCACCGGGCCGTTACCCCCTCGTCCACCCGGCCGGGTGGTGGTAACCAGGGTTGTTCGGGAAACCGGGCCGCCTCCCGTGCTTGGAAAGGTGTTTCTATGCTGACTGACTCTTTTGATCGGCGCTTCAGTTACTTGCGCCTGTCTGTCACCGAAGTGTGTAACTTCCGGTGCGACTACTGCCTGCCCGAGGGGACCGATTGCGGCCCCGAGGCCCGTGCGCAGGATCTGACCCTCGACGAAATTCGCCGCCTCGTGACAGCGTTCGCCCGTCTGGGGATGCGCAAGGTGCGCATTACCGGCGGCGAACCCTCCCTGCGCAAGGACCTGACCGACATCATTGCCGTGTGCAAGCAGACCCCGGGCATCGAAACAGTGGCGCTGACCACAAACGGTTATCGCATGGCCAAGGACATCGACGACTGGATGGCCGCCGGCCTGGATGCGGTGAACGTCAGCATCGACAGCCTGAACCACGCCAAATTCGAGATGATCACCGGCCACAACAAGCTGCAGAAAATCCTGCAGGGTCTGGACCGGGCCGCCGAGCTGGGGCTGCCCAGCATCAAGGTCAACAGTGTGTTGATGAAGCACTACAACGACGATGCGCTCGATGACTTTCTGGACTTTGTGAAAAAACGGCCCATCACCCTGCGCATGATCGAGCTGATGCAGACTGGCGACAATGCCGAGTTTTTTGACCGCCATCATTTGAGCGGCGACAAGGTGATCGAGCGCATGCGCACCCAGGGCTGGCAGGAGCGGTTGCGCGGCCGGGATTCCGGCCCGGCCCGGGAGTTCTGGCACCCGGACTACGCCGGCGGCATCGGCATGATCATGCCCTACAGCAAAGACTTCTGCGCCACCTGCAACCGCCTTCGGGTCTCGAGCCAGGGGCAATTGTTTCTGTGTCTGTTTGTCGACGAACACCAGAGCCTGCGCCATCTGCTTCAGTCCGATGACCCCGAACCCGTAATGGCGTTTCTGCAGGAGGCCATCAAAGGCAAGGATTACAGCCACCACCTTCACGAACAGAACGCCGGTGCCACCAAGCACCTGGCCATGATTGGCGGCTGAACCGCCGCCTTTTGATTTTGACGCTTATCGATCTCGGAGCAGACTTGAATGGCTCACGCACTCCCCACGGAAAAAGAACCGCTGAACATCGCCGTATTGACCGTCTCGGATACCCGCACCTACGAGAATGACACCTCGGGTCAGTACCTGGTGGATTCCCTTCAGGAGGAGGGCCACCAGCTCTGGGCCCGGGCATTGTTGAAAGATGATATTTATCAGCTTCGTGCTCAAATATCGGAGTGGATTGCGGACGAGGATATCCAGGTCATACTGATCACCGGCGGCACCGGGTTTACCGACCGGGATTCCACACCGGAGGCGGTTAAGCCGCTGTTCGACAAGGAGGTGGAAGGGTTTGGGGAGATGTTCCGGCAGATTTCCTGGGATGAGATCGGGACCTCCACCATTCAGTCCCGCGCGCTGGCCGGTTTGGCGAACAATACCCTGATCGCCTGTCTGCCGGGATCGACCGGCGCCTGCCGGACGGGGTGGACGAAGTTGTTGCAGCCGCAGTTGGATGCACGGCAGGGGCCGTGTAATTTTGTGGGGCATTTGAGGCGTCAGAATTAAGATCATTCGACGTTAGGTTACGGCGGATACGGGTTATAGCTTAAGTAGAAGACTTGGGAACTGGCTTCACGCCCGGTCCGCTTCGGGGTGGACTGTTCCAAGACACGTGGCACTAATCGGCAGGATAGCCGATTAGCACAGCCGAAGGCTGCCCGAAGGGCGAGCCACATGGATGTGGCGAGTGAACTACATCCCTGTAACTCGTCAACACTAGTCCCGCGGTTGACGGTCTTGGAACAGTCCACCCCAAATCGGCCCTCCGAGCTCTGTAGATACAATCTCTCCAGAAATACCGTTGGGAATTGACAACCTCTGTGGCAGGTGCGCTGTCGCTTACCAGTATATGGTCTCCTCCCCGTTTGCAAGGTCTCAGTGTCGATGTCAGGGACAGGTTGGCTGACG